>JAAZDL010000037.1 GCA_012512795.1 Mycoplasmatota bacterium | reverse complement strand
GAATAGCATATCCTAAGACTGAAAAAAAACTACCTAAGTTTATTTATTATAATGAGTTATTAGAAATTATTAACGAAGCAGGGAAGACTAAATATAATATAAGAGATAAGTTGATAATAGAAATGCTTTATGCAACTGGTGTTAGAATAAGTGAATTAGTTAATATTAAAATAAATGATATAGATTTTAATAATAGAAGAATAATTGTACTTGGTAAAGGAAATAAAGAAAGAATAGTATATTATGGTGAATATGCTGATGATATATTAAAGATATATCTTGAAACTTTACCGTCAAATAATAATGGATATGTTTTTTTAAATAGCAAAGGAGAAAAAATAACAGATAGAGGAGTAAGATATATAATAGATAATATTATGAAAAGACTATCTATTAAAACGAATGTTTCTCCTCATGTTTTACGACACACTTTCGCAACGGATATGCTTAATAATGGTTGTGATATAAAAGTTGTCCAAGAATTACTCGGTCACACGTCGCTAAGAGCAACTGAAATATATACACATGTTACTAATGAAAGTATAAAAAAAGTTTATTATGAATATTTTCCAAGGAGGGATAAAGATGAGTAAATTATATTTTAGGTATGGTGCTATGAATTGTGGTAAAACAACATATCTTTTACAAGTTGCACATAATTATGAAGAAAGAGGTATGAAAGTTGTAATACTAAAACCTAAAGTTGATACTAAAGGTAATGATAATATTATTACTAGAACAGGGTTAAAAAGAAAAGTAGATCATTTAGTAAGTAACGATGAAAATTTAGGAGAATATTTGAATAGTTTAGAAAAAGATATAGTATGTATTTTAGTAGATGAAGTCCAATTTTTTACTAGAGACCAAATTGATGAATTGTTTATGTTTTCAAAACTTAAAAACATACCAGTTATTTGTTATGGACTTAGAAGTGATTTTAAAACACTAGCTTTTCCTGGTAGTTTAAGATTATTTGAAATTGCAGATGTTATGGAAGAATTATATACAATATGTAGGTGTGGAAAAAGAGCTAAATTTAATGGAAGAAAAATAAATGGAGAGTTTACTTCTAGTGGAGATCAAGTAGCAATAGATGGTGAAAATGAAGTTGAATATGAGTCATTATGTGGAAAGTGTTACTTAGAAAAGGTGTTAAATATAACAACCAAAAATATTTAAAAAATAATAAGGTTTTTTGTAAATAAAAAGTCTTTAAACTATTTTAAAACTTTATCTTATGATATAATAATTTAGTCAACAATAGCACACTCATTAATTAGCTTTTGGATGACAGGGAGGAAAAAATATATGAAGTATGTTTACATGTTCTTTGAAGGAAATAAGGATATGAAGAATTTACTTGGCGGAAAAGGTGCTAATTTAGCTGAAATGACTAGTATTGGTCTTCCAGTACCAATGGGATTTACTATTACTACTGAAGCTTGTACTGCATATTATGAGGCAGGACAAAAGATTAGCAAAGAAATTATTGATGAAATATTTAAAAAACTAGAAGAGTTAGAAAAAATAACAAAAAAGAAAACTGGGGATTTAAAGAATCCTTTACTTGTTTCTGTACGTAGTGGTTCTAGAGCTAGTATGCCTGGAATGATGGATACAGTACTTAATTTAGGGCTTAATGATATAGTATGTGAAAGTCTGGCTAAAGAGACAAATAATAAAAGATTTGCATATGATTCTTACCGTAGATTTATTATGATGTTTGCGGATGTTGTTAAAGGTTATTCTAAAAGTTCTTTTGAAAGAATTTTTGATAAATTTAAGGAAGACAAAGGTGTTTTGGTAGATACTGAATTAGATGAAAATGATATGTATGAAATAGCAATGAAATTTAAAGAAGTATATAAAGAACAAGCAGGTAAAGAATTTCCACAAGATCCTAAAGAACAGTTAATTGAAGCAGTAACAGCTGTTTTTAGAAGTTGGAATAATGATAGGGCAATATATTATAGGAGAATGAATGATATACCATCATCTTGGGGAACTGCAGTTAATGTTCAAGAGATGGTGTATGGAAATAAAGGTAATGATTGTGGAACAGGAGTAGCATTTACTCGTAATCCTTCTACTGGTGAAAAGAAACTTTATGGAGAATACTTAATTAATGCTCAAGGTGAAGATGTTGTAGCTGGAGTTAGAACACCAGAAAATATCGAAACTTTAAAAGATGTTATGCCTGAGGCTTATAATGAATTTGTTAAAACTTGTGATATTCTTGAAAAACACTATAAAGATATGCAAGATATGGAATTTACTATTGAAAATAAGAAACTATTTATGTTACAGACTCGTAATGGAAAAAGAACTGCGACTGCAGCTCTTAAAATAGCAGTTGATTTATATAATGAAGGCATGATTACAAAAGAAGAAGCTATAATGAAAGTTGATCCTAAACAATTAGATCAATTGCTTCATCCTAACTTTGATATAGAGGCACTTTCTAAATCTAAAATTATAGCAACAGGACTTGCTGCATCTCCGGGAGCAGCTTGTGGAAAAATATATTTTACAGCTGAAGATGTAACTGAAGCTGCGGGTAAAGGTGAAGAATGTATTTTAGTTCGTTTAGAAACTTCACCAGAAGATATTGAAGGAATGAACCTTGCAAGAGGAATTCTAACAATTCGTGGTGGTATGACATCACATGCTGCAGTTGTTGCTCGTGGTATG
>JAAZDL010000036.1 GCA_012512795.1 Mycoplasmatota bacterium | reverse complement strand
GTTTTAAATAATAATCATTGTTTTTTCCTTGTACAAAAGGATAGTTAATATCCGTCCCTAGTACTTTAATCCATCCTTTTAAATCACTATTCTCTTCTTTTAATTTTCCAAAGTCAACATCTAATAATGATGAATTTATATTATCACTATTTTCTGTTATTTTAACTTCTTCCATTATTTTTTTATAATCTTCCTTAGTTTCACTATTATCTTTTTGCCAAATAACAATAGATACTAAAGCATAAATAAATATTAAAAAAAACAAAAAAAGTAACATGTAATTAAAAACTTTTTTCAAATTATCACCTAAAAACATTATACTAAAAATAAAATAAAGAGACAAGAAATAAAAAAGATAAGTATAAATCTTATCTTTTTGAAAATTTTATTTTTTTATAAGTTACTACAAAAGCTATAGCGGATAATATTAACATTCCAAAATATATTATTATATTAAAGTTATCAATAGTATTTGGAGTATCTTTGTTTAAGTCTTCCCATAATGCTGTTAAGTTTAATCCATTTAGAGGCATTGTATCTGGGAAAGAAATATCCCATCCTAAGAATTTATATCCTTCTTTTGTTGGATCTTCAGGTATTGTTATATTACTTTGATATGGAGCAACTATAGGATTTATAGCACTTCCTCCCTTTGTATCAAATGTAATTGTATATTCCTTAGCTTCCCAAATTGCATTTAAAGTAAGTCCGTTTAAAGGCATTGTATCTGGAAAAGAATCATCCCAATCAATAAAATTAAAGCCTTCTTTAGTAGGACTAGCTGGCAACACTATAGCAGAACCATAACCTTGAATTATTGGTTCTATATTACTACCACCATCTGTATTAAAAATAATTGTAAATATTTTAGGAGAATATAGTGCATTAACGATAATATCACCACTTATTGAATCAAAGCTTTTATCCCATCCATTAAAATCATGTGTCTCTACAGCATTAACTGATGGAGCTATAGCTGACATTCCGCTATATAATGTTTGAAAAACTTCTCCTGATTCTACTGTTCCAAGTGACGAAATATTAAATGTAACTTTAAAGTACTCGCTAATATGAGTTCCAAGTACATTAAAAGTATCAATTGGGTAAGATTCCCATTGAATTTCAGGAAAGAATAAAGATGTAGTATTTTTATCTCCTTCAGATACAAATGATTTTCTAACTAAGGTTTTATCCATAGTAGTAACCATTCCTTTTCCCCATTCATTACCAGGGTTATTTCCAACTTGACCTATTCTGTCTAAAACATCTCCATTTTTAGTTAAGACAACAGCATCATTTCCATTAAACCAATTAAGTGAACTTGTTTGATTTGCATAAGCTAACAATGTAGAATTAGAAGTATTTTGTGCTAATACAAAAGTTTCACCTGGTGCTAAAATACCATTTAAATTTATTGTTGTAGTAGGATTTGTATTTCCGTTAAAATATATTAAAACTTTATACTCTTCTAAAGATAAATCAATAGACGAAGAAGTAGCGTTATATATTTCTAAAGCTTTATTATTATTACTTCCTTCAACATATTTAGAAAAATATACAGAAGGTTTTGTCCATGAATCATACTGAGCTTCTATAGTAGTATTTCCTGTTACTGTAGAAAAAACTGATGACCAACTAATAAAGTTAAATCCATTTAAAGGTTTTATAACTGGTGCAATTATTTCATCACCATAGTACAGTTCTTGAATTAAATTACCAGAAACAACTTCTCCTTTTCCCATTAAATCAAAAGTAATTGTAAAAGAATTATATTCATGACTACCTAAATTTACATAAGTATCTATAGGGTAAAATATCCATTCATCTGAAGGGTGGAAATCTGCATATATATCTGTATTACCAGCTACAATATTAGATTTTCTAACTAATGTTCTATCGTGTGTTTTTGCTCCTGGATCTCCCCAAGATGTTCCAGGATCTTCGCCAACTTTGCCAAATACATCAATAACTTCTGAATTTTTCATTAATACAATAGCATCATCTCCGTTAAACCAACTAGAATTATTAGTTTGATTAGCTCTTTGTAATATATTACTATCTGAAGTATTTGTTGCTATAACATAAGTTCCTCTAGAAGGAATAACACCAGTTAAATTAACAGTTAAACTTGATGTAGTATTTCCATTAAAATACATTAAGATTTTATAACCTTCATCAGCTAATTGAATATCATTACATGTAGGGTTAAATATTTCTAATGCTTTATTATTTCCAGATCCTTCTAAGTATTCCGAAAAAAACAATGTAGGTTCTGCAGCTTCAACAATAATTAAATTAGTAAATAAAAAGAAAAAAATAACAACACTCAAAATCTTAAAAAACATATTTTTTTGCTTAATTTTCATTTAAACACCACCAACCTTATATATTATAATTATAATTCTCATAAATATATATTGCAATTAAAAACACTAACTATACACTTTGTTTTGTACAGTTAGTGTAAAATTGATAGACAAATGCTGTAAATCACTTTTGATTTATAAGTTTTCTAAAGTTATTACTCCTTTAAATTTATATGCATTTCTTTTATTTCTCATTTCGTTTTAACATTAATTTCTTTTGATATAAGTATTCTTCAATATGAATCTGATTATTTTCAGGTTCATAATTACAAAGTTTATTATACATATCCATAAATAAAAAATTAAAAGGAATATAACGACTTCCACTATTTCTAAACCTAACTGAGTTAGTTGAATATATTGTATCAACAACACGTTTAATAAAAGTTACTAAAAACTCTTCATTACCATCTTCTACTTTAAGTATATTTCCTTCATTATAAGAATAATCATCACAGTGCCATTCAACAGCATTGTTTTTAAACAATCTTTCAGGATTTTGCTTTTGATAATAATTTAGTTGTTTATTCCATAATTCTACATTTTTTATATTTTCTTCTGTTTCACTAACATTTCCATACATTAAAAAATCATTCTCACGAACTTCATAAACTCTAGATTCTTTAATTTTATTATATAATTCTTCAAATAACGAATATAAGAAATAGTTTTCTTTCGTTATTCTAAATGTCTTTTGATATGGCTCATCATATAAAGTATTATCATCTAGTACATTTCTAAAATATAAATCTAGATTTCCTTCAAAACTAATTTCAAATGATCCTTCTTCCGTAGTTATTTTGAATAGATAACCACTTTCAGTTTTAGTTTTTAATATTTTCAACATTCTAACCTCACCTTAAAATATATTATACATATTTAATTTCATAATTATGTGCTGTATTATATTATATATTATTAAAAGAATCTATTTTATCACTATAGCTATATTTTTTATCATTAAAGTTATTATACTTGTCTAATAAATTGCTACAAGAAACAGATACTTTATTTAATCTATATTTCTTTGTTTTTACAATTACTAAAGGGATAACGTATCTCTTTTTACTTTTAACTGCTACACAATATTTGTTTTTAATTTTAATATTTGATTTTTTTATTGTTGTTAAATCTTCAAATATATACCAATTGTTTTTTAAATCTTTATTTAATATTATTTTTGCTATTATCTGTTTTTCAGAAAGATTATATAAATCCTCAAATGAAATTTCTTTTTTATAAATTAAGTATTTTATATTATCTGCAATAAATTGCATAAAAAATTTATTTTTATTTTTTTGCAATTCTATACTATATTTATATACTCCTTGCATAAAATAGTTGGCAGTTTTTAAACTTAAAAATCCTAACTCTTCATTATAATCTTCATTTTCAAGAATAACTATATCATTATAAATTCTTTTTATATTCTCTAAAGACCAAAATTTAGACCATATTAAACCTGTAGATAATATTCCATCCAATCTATCAGCACAAATTTTAGGACTTTTGTTTTCAACTATACTATATTTACTAACATCTATAACATCTTCTATATTAATATTATCATCTTTTAGCAACTTTAATAAGTTTTTTGAAGAAAATACTATATCTTTTATATTTTTCTCTGATTTTTCTTGATTTTCTGAATCTTTTAACAAGTAGTCAATAGTATGACTAAATGAAGGTGTTCCAAGATCGTGAAATAATGCGGACAATGTTTGTACTTTGCTTTTCGAAAAGTTCCAAGTAATTAAAGCTGTAGCAATACTATGATCTAATCTTGAGTACCAAAATTTCATTGAATAAAGTTTAGTATAATCACAACCACAAAACAACCCTATAGAATCTAATCTTTTTAATTCTTTAGTGTTTATATATTTATCAATAAACTTTGGATAATCATTATTGCAAAGTATATTAAAATATTGTTCTTTTTCAGTCATTTTTCTTACCTTTACTTTTTTCAAAAAAAAAATATTTAATCAATTTTATAATAACATTTAACATAAAAAAAAGCAATTTAGTATTTTAACTTGCTTTTTATTTTTAATACCATTTATTATATTTTTGTATGTAAATCATTTTTATAAATTCAGTAAGCATTAAGTACATTATTACAATTAATATAACGATGATTATATAC
>JAAZDL010000035.1 GCA_012512795.1 Mycoplasmatota bacterium | reverse complement strand
TAATAATATTCATATTAACAATAGAAAGAGATTAGAAAGATATATTTCATATTATAAAGAAACAGGTAAAGTTATTTCTAAAAGTAATTTAGTTAATAAAAAACTTTATGATTTTGATTTAATAGGGTTAAGAGTTAATAGGGAAGAGTTAAATAAAAGAATATCTTTGAGACTTGATAAAATGTTTGAAGAAGGATTATTAAATGAAGCTAGAGAACTATATAATAAAAAATATAAAAACTTTTCTAATATAATAGGTTATAAAGAATTAAAAATGTATTTTGAAAACTTAATATCATTAGAAGAAGCTAAAGATTTGATAAAACAGAACACAAAAAAATATGCCAAGAGGCAACTAACTTGGTTTAATAATCAAATGGATGATATATCATGGTTTGATGTTGATTATGATAATATAAATAATACGTTAGAAGAAATAAAAAAATATCTTAGTAAATAAGATATTTTATTTTAATTCTTTATATAAATCAGTATTAAATTTATGTTCTTCAACATCTAATTCTAATAATCTATTAGTATTTATCATAAAGAAATTATAATTATTAGATTCATTAACTTCATCATCATCCCATGTTACATCTATATGTGACCACACATTATCATATTTAATAGCATTCCATATGTGATTATCAGTAGAGACTTTAAAGTTTGGTATTTTTAATCTATTAATCATAATTGCAAATGAATCAGTATAACCACTACATAATGCAATTTTATTTGTAAAAGCACCTATAGCTTTATTTGATTTATTTTCCACATTTTCACCGGTATAGTCAGAATCATAAGTAATAGTTTTTATTAAATAATCATGAATACTTTTAATATTATCTAAATTAGGATTTTCTTCACTAATATTTAGTTCTTGAAATATGCTATCTATTATGTTTTCTGTTTCTGCTATTTCTTCATCAGTATATAATTTATCAACATTTAAATGTATTTCCTTTTCACCGTAAATATAAGTGTTATATTTTTTAAATGAGTTATATGGATGAACATAATTATTAATCAAGCTAATAAACTCAGTATCATCAGCTATAAGTTTTACATCTTGAATACAAGAATCATAATCAGGATCGCAAAAGAAAGTAAATTCTTTCCATCCGTTATTTAAAACAGTATAATAAATATTCATAATATCATTTTTATTTTTAGGTTTAAAATTAGAAGCTTGCTTTAAAGAAAAAAACTCATATTCTAATTTATATTCATTATCATCAGGTATAGCTAGAGAATTTTCTCTAATTTTAAAAATAATTTCATATATTTTATTTTCAATTAAATCAAACCTTACATAAAATATATAAGATACTAAAGCAATGATAAGACTTATTAAAATAAATAACAATTTCTTTGTTCTGGACATACTATATTCACCAAATTAAGTATAACAAAAAAAGTAGAATATATCTACTTTATTGTAATTTATTAACTATTTTATTTAATCTAGATTTATATCTATCTCTAGTGTTAGTTTTAATTACTCCTTTAGATGAAGCAATATCAATTCTTTTAAATGCTTCTGTTAAGTTGTTTGCAGCTTCTTCTTTAGTTGTAGCTTTTTCAACTTTTTTAATCGCAGTTTTCATACTTGATTTAACTTCATTATTTAAAAC
>JAAZDL010000004.1 GCA_012512795.1 Mycoplasmatota bacterium | reverse complement strand
AACAAAGAGTATAAAACAAATAATACATGATAATACATTTACATATTTTAATATGATCAATATTTTTCTTTTAATAATAGTTTTAATTAATGGAATTGTTGGTAATGAAATATTATATTCATTAAAAAATTCTTTGTTTATTGGTGTTATAGTTTGTAATACTATAATTGGTATAGCACAAGAAATTATAAGTAAAAAAACAATAGATAGATTATCTGTTCTTTCAGAATCTAAAGTAAACACAGTAAGAAACGGAAAAATGGTAAATTTGTCTATAAATGAAATAGTTTTAGACGATGTAGTTTTGTTAAACATAGGCAATCAAGTGGTGACAGATACTATAATAATAGATGGTGAAGTTGAAGTTAATGAGTCTTTTATAACTGGTGAAGAAGAACCTATAATTAAAAAAAGTGGTGATATGATTTTATCTGGAAGTTTTATTACTAGCGGGAAATGCTATGGAAAAGTAGAGCATATTGGAAAAGATAATTATATTTCTTCTATATCTAGTGAAGTTAAATATATTAAAAAAGTTAACTCAATCATACTAAAGACTTTTAATCAAATACTAAAAGTTATTTCAGTTATTATTATTCCTCTAGGTATAGCTTTGTTTTATATGCAATTTATTATTTCAAATAATAATTTTACTACAGCAACATTTGCTACAGTCGCTGCTTTAATTGGTATGATACCGGAAGGACTTATACTTCTTACATCATCTGTAATGGCTGTTAGTGTTATTAGATTATCTAAGTATAATGTTTTAGTACAACAATTATATTGTATTGAAACTCTTGCAAGAGTAGATATTATTTGTTTAGATAAAACTGGAACTATAACTGAAGGTAAAATGGAACTTTATGATGTAATAACATACAAAAATAATTCATCAGATTATGTTGATAATATTATAAATGAAATCTCTTATTCAATAGAAGATGAATCTGCTACTTTTTTGGCTATTAAAGAAAAGTATATAATAGATAAAAATAAATATGAAACTAAAAAGACAATCCCATTTTCATCTAAAAGAAAATTTTTAGCAATAGAGTTTGAAAAAGAAGGGTCGTTTTATATCGGAGCACCTGAATTTGTACTAAAAAATGATTTTAAACAAATAAAAGAAGAAGTATCTGAATATCAAAAAGATTATAGAGTACTAGTTCTTGCTAAAGGTAAAGAGTTATCAGAAGAACCTTCTAAATTAGAAGTATTAGCATTTATATTAATAAGAGATAAAATTAGAAAAGAAGCAGCAAGTACTATAAAGTATTTTAAAGATGAAGATGTTTCTGTTAAAATTATATCAGGAGATAATTTAACTACTGTTATGAGTATAGCATCAAGATCAGGGCTAGATAATCTTAAAGGTATTGATACTAGTAATTTAACTGACAAAGAATTAGAAAAGTATGCTTTAGAATATGACATATTTGCTAGAGTGTCTCCTGAAGATAAGAGAAAACTTATAAAAGTATTACAAAAAAATAAACATGTTGTAGCAATGACTGGAGATGGTGTAAATGATGTTCTTGCTCTAAAAGAAGCAGATTGTTCTATTGCCATGGCAAGTGGTAGTGAAGCTGCTAGAAATGTAAGTCAATTAGTATTATTAGATTCTAACTTTGATTCATTACCAAAAGTACTTTTAGAAGGAAGAAGAACAATAAATAATATAGGAAGATCATCATCTTTGTTGCTTATGAAAACAATATATACTATTATACTTATAATAATAAGTATTGTAGCATCAACTAAATATTTCTTTGTACCTATACAGCTTACATTAATTACAGCATTTACTATAGGAATACCTTCTTTTGTTTTAGCTCTAGAACCAAATAAAGAAAGAGTCAAGGGAAACTTTTTATTTAAAATAATTAGTAGGAGTCTTCCTGCTGCACTTACTGTTGTATTTAATATATCAGTTATCTCTTTATTAGAATATTATTATAGTGTTCCAGTAGCAACAGCAAACTGTATTATAGTATTCTTAACTGGAGCAACAGGATTTATATATCTTTTTAAACTTAGTAAACCATTTAATAAAGTAAGAATAGCTATGTATACAATATTATTATCAGGATTTTTGTATAGTGGCATTGTACTACATTCTTTCTTTGATTTACCAGTATTAACATTTGATATAGTGCTAGTTACATCATTACTTATAATATGTTCATTATTTGTATTTGAAAAACTTGATAAAGTAGTTACTTTTGTACTAGTAAAAACTAAAAATGAAATTTAATAAAATTTAATTATTATAATAATACTTATGATATAATATTTT
>JAAZDL010000034.1 GCA_012512795.1 Mycoplasmatota bacterium | reverse complement strand
TCAGTTATTTGAAAGCTTTTAGTTTATGTTTAATATCATAGGTATAATAATTGGTCTTCTTCCAGTTAATTCTATTATATAAGAATTAATTTCTAATATAATTCTATTTCTTAAATCAGTTAAGTTAAAGTTATCTTTTTCAAGTTCATTAAGAGCTATTGTTTTAGTTTTACTTTGAATTTTCTTTATAAGTTCTTGATTATCATTAACAATTACAAAACCTCTTGTAGTAATATTTGGTTCTGTAAACATTTTTTTGTTTTTTACATCAATATTTAATATAACTATTAAAACACCATCAGTAGACATTATTTTTCTGTCTTTTATTATAGAAACACCAACATCACCAATTCTACTACCATCAACATATATATCATTAATTGGTATACTACCTTTTTTATATACTTTTTTATCTTTAAGTGCTAATATATCTCCGTTTTTAAGTATGAATGTATTATCTTCTGGAATATCACAATCTATTGCTAAATTAGCATGAGCTTTTAACATTCTATATTCACCATGCATAGGCATAAAGTATTCTGGTCTAATAAGTCTAATTAAAAGTTTAAGTTCTTCTTCTTTTGCATGCCCACTAGTATGAACATCATATTCACTAGTATTTGTATATACTTTAGCTCCTTTTAAATAAAGTTTATTTATTATTCTATTTATAGATAGTGTATTTCCAGGAATAGGAGAAGATGAGAATATAACAGTATCTTCAGGCATAAGAGTGATATTTCTATCATTACCATTTGCTATTCTTGAAAGAGCTGCAAGTGGCTCTCCTTGAGATCCTGTACAAAGCAAGCATACTTTTCCAGGCTCTAATTTATTTGCCTCTTCACTAGTTATAAATATATCTTTATCTTTAATATATCCGTATTGAAGAGCAATTTCTATACTTGTATTCATACTTCTTCCAAATATAGCTACTTTTCTATTATTTTCTTTACATGTCTCTATAATATGAGTTAGTCTATATATATTACTAGCAAATGTAGCTAATATAATTCTCGATTTAGAATTAGCTGCGAATATTTCAGATAAAGCATCATCAACAACTGATTCACTATGAGAAAATCCTGGAACTAAAGCATTAGTAGAATCACTTAATAAAAGAGTAACTCCTTCATTTCCTATTGCTGCCATTTTTCCTAAGTTAGCAACTGGTCCAATTGGAGTTAAATCAAATTTAAAGTCTCCTGTTTCTACAATTGTTCCATTAGGCGTTTTAATAGCTAGTCCAAATGAATCAGGAATAGAGTGAGTAGTTGTAAAAAAATCTATATTAAAATATTTAGATTTTATTACTAAATCTTCATTAACTGTTATTATCTTAGGTAATGATATATTTCTTTCATCACATTTGTTTTTAATTATTTTACTAGCTATTCCTGGTGCATATATAACTGGTATTGATAAATTTTGCAATACAAAAGGAATACCACCTATATGATCTTCATGCCCGTGTGTTATTATTAGTCCTTTTATTTTTTCTTGCATTGTTTTTAAAATTGAATAATCAGCAAGAACATAATCTATTCCCATAAGGTCTTCTTCTGGAAACATTACCCCTGCATCAATTATAAAAAGTTCGTCTTCATGCATAACGACATACATATTTTTTCCAACTTCACCTAGGCCACCAAGAGCGCAGACTAAAGTCTCTTTATTTTTACTATTCATTATTTCTTCCCTTCAAAAAGTTAATTTATTAAACAATTATAGCAAAAAACTGTTAACTTGTCCACAATCTTTTTAATATACATATGAATTATTATACTTAACTATTAATTTGGTGTATTTTAATATATAATTATTGTAGGTGATTTAAATGAGTATTTTTAATAAGATTAAAAACATATTTTCTAAAGAAGAAGAATATAAAGAAGATCTTAATATATATGAAGAAGGTCTTGAAAAAACAAGAGATGAGTTTGTTAGTAAACTTAGTATACTAGGAGTAAAATATACTAAGATTAGTGATGAATTTTATGATGAATTAGAAGAAATTTTAATCTCTGCAGATATTGGTGTTAATACAGTTATTAAGTTTGTTGATGAATTAAAGTCTCGTGTAAAAAAAGAAAATATTGAAAATTTTGAATATTTAAAAGAAGTTATAGTTGATGAACTTTTTATGATATATGTTTCAGATGATATTTTATCTTCTAAATTAAATATTATTCCTTCAACTCTAAATGTAGTTTTATTTGTAGGAGTAAATGGTGTTGGTAAAACAACTAGTATTGCTAAAATAGGAAACAAACTTATAAAAGAAGGAAAAAAAGTAATGTTTATAGCTGGAGATACTTTTAGAGCAGGTGCTGTTAATCAATTAAAAGAATGGTCAGATAAAGTAGGGGCAGTTTTTTATGGTGATGATAGAACTGATCCTTCAGCGGTAATATATGATGGATTAATAAAAGCTAAAGAAGAAAATATTGATGTTGTATTAATAGATACAGCTGGTAGACTTCAAAATAAATCAAATCTTATGAAAGAACTTGAAAAAATGAATAAAGTAATATCAGAAATAGTTCCAAATAATCCATGTGAAACACTTTTAGTTATAGATGCAACTACTGGTCAAAATGGTATAAGTCAAGCTAAAAGTTTTAAAGAAATAACAAACATTACAGGTATAATACTAACTAAATTAGATGGTACTGCTAAAGGTGGAATTGTCTTAGCTATAAGAGAAACTGTAAATATACCAGTTAAATTTGTTGGATTAGGTGAAAAAGAAACTGATTTAGTACCATTTGATATTGAAAAATATATTTATGGTTTATTTAAGGAGTTTTAAATGGATGAGAGAAATATTATATTAAATTTATATGAAATATATGGTCAACTATTAACAGATAGAGAAAAAACGTATTTTGAATATTATTATTTTGAAGATTATTCTTTAACTGAAATAGCGGATATATATAGTGTTAGTAAATCTTATGTAAGTAAGTATTTAAATAAAATAATTAATAAATTAACAAAATATGAAGAAGTTTTAAAAATAAGTAAGAAAAATAATAAAATAAAAGAATTACTTATTAATATAGATGATATTGAATTTAAAAATAAAATAGAAGAATTATTATAGAAATAAAGAAGAAATTAGTTTATAATATTTGTAGGTGATAAAAGTGAAAAAAAATGGTTGGGGACTTAGAATGGAACTAGTATTTATATTAATGTTTTTAATATGTTTAGTTATTGCTGTTATTGGATTAAATAGGCTTGGGTTTTTAGGAAATAGTGATAACTCTCTTATTAATCAATCAGAAGATAATTCTTTTTCATATAGTAATTTAGAATCAAAGGTTGTTACATCAGCTAAAAAATATTATGTTAATGAATATAATGATGATATTTTACTTGAAAACACTATAATTAGAGTATCAACACTTTACTATAATGGTTATATTGAAAAATTATATGATAAAAATAATAAACAATGTAGTGGATATGTAGAACTTGTTCCAAATGGTGATAATATAGTATATGTTCCTTACATTAAGTGTCCTAAATATAAAACAAGAGGATATGATGGAAGCAATGATTGGTAATGAATAGTAAAATAATGTTTCTTTGGGGATCAATAGTAGTTCTTATTTGTGCATTTTTAATTGTGTTATCTAATTCACAAAAAGATAAAGTGTTATTAAGATTAGAAAGAGATGTAAAAACTGCTACTAAAGAGTATGTAGCAAATGAAAACTTAGAACCAAAATTTAATGAATCAACTGTAGTATATATAGAACAATTATTAGAAAAAAAGTATTTAAAAGATGAAGAATTATTAAATGAATATTGTATAAATAGAATAACATTTACTAAAGGTTTAGTTATAGATAAATATATAATAATAAAAGAGTGTGAAAAAGAACTAAAAAATAATGAATAAATAAAGAAAGGAGAAAATTATGGAAGAATTATTTTTTATACTCGTAGTAGTTGCAGTGCTAGTATTATCAAGCGTTAGACAAATTAATGAATATGAAAGAGGTATTAAGTTTTTTTTAGGAAAATTTAGTGGTATTATGTCTCCTGGATGGAGAATAGTATTTCCTGTTATTCAATCTTATAAAAAAATAGATATTAGGACAAAAGCAGTAGATGTTCCAGAGCAAGAAGCAATTACAAGAGATAATGTTTCAGTTAAAATAAATGCTGTAATATATTATAAAATTTTTGATGCAGCTAAAGCTATTTTAGAAGTTGAAAATTTTTACTATGCAGTTAGTCAAATGGCACAAACAACTATGAGAAATGTTGTAGGGTCAGTTTCTCTTGATGAACTTTTAGCTGAGAGAGAAAAATTATCGGAAGCAATATGTAAAGTGATAGATGAGGCAACTGATGATTGGGGTGTTAAAGTAGAAAATGTTGAATTAAAAGATGTTTCTTTGCCTGAAGATATGAAAAGAGTAATAGCTAAAGTAGCTGAAGCAGAAAGAGAAAAACAAGCTGTTATAACTAAAGCAGCTGGTGAAGTTGAAGCATCTAAAAATTTAGCAGAAGCAGCTAAAAATATGGCTATGACTCCAGGAGCATTACATTTAAGAACTTTATCGACTATTAATGATATAAGTAGTGATCAATCTAATACTTTAGTATTTTGCATACCACTTGAAATAATGAATGCGTTTCAACTAGGTAATGGTGGAGCTGAGCTAGTAAAAAAAGTTATTGATAAGAAAGATAATTAAAAACACGTAAAGTGTTTTTTTTAATACAAAAGAAGTGTTTTATATATTTTCTCTTAATAATTATAATAGGAGGAGAAAATATGAGAAAAATATTTAAACTAATTGTATCATTGTTATTATTGTTATGTGTTAAAATTAATGCTTTAACTTATAGTCAGTGGAGTGAAGACTATCCAAAAAGAGTAAACGAAATACTTATAGAAAAAGAGGAAAGATATAAATGGTTTATTAAGAAAGATATAAATGAAGAGTATTTAATTAAAGAAAGCTTTGGAGATAAATATATTGATTATAGTGATTATAAATATACACCTCTTTCAGAAAAATCCATGGTGTATCCAGAAATATATGAAGATAGGATAATATATGAAGAAACTATAAGTCTCTCTTTTAGTGAAGATGATGTAACGCATGTTATTATAAATAATCTTGACTCTGAAAATTTATATATATCTGAAATAAGTGTGTTTAATTTATCTACAGAAACACCAATGAGTTATACTTTGGATAGTAATTATATAAAAAGTGAATTATTAAATTTTGTTAATGATGGTAATGTAAGAGAATATAAGAAAATACCAAAAAGAACGGACATAGTATTATCGCTTAATGGAAAATATAACTATAAGGATATATATGTGTTAGTTAACTATAAAGAAGAACAAATCTTTAGGCTTAGTTATAAACTATCAAGTGAAAAAGATTCATCGCTATATACTTTATACAATCATATATATGTAACTCGTGGTTGCTCTAATATTTGTGTAGCAAGATTTGATTATGAAAAATTGACTGAAACTCTTGATTTTGAGACAACTTATTATACTTTTAAAGATAAATTATACAGAACATATGATTTAGCAAAAGAATATAAAGAAGGTTATTATACTTTTGTTGATGGTTATACTAAAGATGATATGTTGTCGAAAACATTTTATAGATACATAACTGATGAATATATTATAGTGGATGATAAAGGTAATATAGTTACTAATAATGATTATTGTGTCAAAAACATATGCTTTATAGTTTATATTGACCAAGAAGATGAAGAAAATTTAATACAAGTAGATATCCCTCAAACTTATGATCCTTTTTTTAAAAATATTCTTTTGTTATTTACTATATGTATATTTTTAATAATTATATATTTAAAAAAAATAAAAAAGATGTCTTAATATATAAAACATCTTTTATTTTCTTTTTATTAATGCAGATATAGCAAAACCTATACAACCAGCTAATGCACCAATAACTATTAATCTATTATATTTTTTAGAAAAGAATGATTCATCTTTTAATGCTGTATCTAATATTTCTATGCTTGAGCTTGATTTAGAAAAGTAGTTGTTTTGCTCAGTTATTTCTTTATCCGAGGTGTATATATAAGCAGTAATAT
>JAAZDL010000033.1 GCA_012512795.1 Mycoplasmatota bacterium | reverse complement strand
GTTGTATGTACTCTTCCAAGTTTTACATTAATTCTTTTTTTAGCAGCAGTTTCCATAATTATTCCGTTTAAATCTGGAGAAGAGTTTATAATTTGTATATCTTCTCTTCCTGATTCTTCATCAAAATAAGTATTAGAATATGCTGAATCTGCCACTAAAACATCATATACTTTTAACTCTTCAATATAACTTCCAGCAGTCCCTATTCTAATTATAGATTCAACATCATATTCGTTAAACAATTCATAACTATAAATTCCCATGCTGGCAATTCCCATGCCACTTGAAAATACTGTTACAGGAACATTTTTATATGTGCCTGTAAAAGCTAATTCTCCTCTTAATCTATTAACTAGTTTAGCATTCTTTAAATATTTTTCAGCTATATATTTAGCTCTGTTAGGATCTCCTGGCATAAGCACTCTAGATGCTATATCTTTTTTTTCTGCTTCAATATGTACAGTTGGCATAATACTACTTCCTTTCTTTAATCATTTTGATTGTTAAATTTAACTAAAACATCTCTTGGTTTACTTCCTTTAGCAGGCCCTACTATTCCTTTTTCTTCGAATATATCTATAATTCTAGCTGCTCTATTATAACCTATACTATATTTTCTTTGAATTAAAGAAGCGCTTATTTGGCCAGTACTAATAGCATAAGAAAGAATATCATCATATAATACATCTTTATCTTTAGGTTCTCCTGCACTTACATTAGAAGACTTTTGTTCTTCTAAATTCATAAACTTTTCATCATAAGTAGGAGCATAAGTCCTTTTCTTAACAAAATCTACAACTCTCTTAATTTCATCATCAGATACGAAACTTCCTTGTATTCGTATAGGTGTATTTTCATCCATAGGCTTATATAACATATCACCTTTTCCTAAAAGTTTTTCAGCACCCATCATATCAAGAATAGTACGAGAATCAATAGATGAAGAAACAGCAAAAGATATTCTTGTCGGAATATTTGCTTTAATTAAACCAGTTATTATATCAGCTGAAGGTCTTTGAGTTGCTACTATTAAATGTATACCAGCAGCCCTTGCAAGCTGAGTAATTCTCATTATAGATTCTTCTACTTCTTTAGCCGCTACAAGCATTAAATCTGCAAGTTCATCTATAACAACTAATATATAAGGCATTTTTTCTAGAGAAGAACTAGGATTTTTCTTATGTTCTTTTTCTACATATTCATTATATGAAGTAATATTTTTAGTTTCACTATTTTTAAATGTCTCATATCTCTCATCCATCTCATTAACTATTTTTTGTAAAGCTGCACTAGCTTTCTTAGGATCAGTTACTACAGGTGTTAACAAATGAGGGATATTTTCATATACATTAAATTCAACTTTTTTAGGATCAACTAGTACCATTTTTACTTCTTCTGGCGTTGTTCTCATAAGAACTGAAATGATAATATTATTTATACAAACACTCTTACCACTTCCAGTTGCTCCGGCAACAAGCATATGAGGAGTTTTATTTATCTCAACAAATCTAATTTTACCCATTATATCTCTACCTAAAGGTGCTAATAATTTTGAATCATCAAATTTTCTTGGTATTTCTTCAATAACTTCTCTCATAGAAACAGGAATTATTTGTTGATTTGGAATTTCAACACCAACAGTGTTTTTACCAGGTATTGGTGCTTCTATTCTAACTTCTTTAGCCGCTAGAGCTAGAGCAATCTCTCTTGAAATACTAAGTACTTTATTTACCTTAGTACCTCTTTCAACATCCATTTCATATTGAGTAACAGCTGGGCCAACATGTACTTCAATAACTTGAGCTTTCATACCAAAATCTTGAAATACTCTTTCAAGAGTTTTAGTATTAGATGCTATAAACTCAGTTGAATTTACTTTTCCTTTATTTTTATTTAAATCCAATAATGTAACAGGCGGTTTTACATAAGTACCATGTTCTACATGAATGTTATGAGCTTCTTTTTCAGACATATTACCAACTACTTCAGTTTTAGAATTGTTTAAATCTTCAACACTAGTTATTATTACTCTGTTATCTATTTCTTCATCTTTACTTTCAACTTCTGATGAATCATTATCTTCTTTGTTTCTTGTAAATAACTTTTTAAATGGCGATACTAACATAAGAAGTAAATGTACGAGAGTAATATCAAATAACATTATAAAACCAAAAGCTGAAATAACTACTAAAACAATCCAAGTGCCTTCAACATCAAATAAAGATACAAAAGCCCATGATATTATTGCTCCAGTGATTCCTCCGCCAGTCTCTCTAATTTCTGTACTAGATTTAAAAGCCTCAGCTACTCTTTCATATGTTTTAGGAATTATAGAACTTTTTTCTATAGAAGATGTTGTAATAATATTTAAATGTGCAAATAACAAAAGTGCAATAATTAAAGTATATATACCAATTAGTCTTGCAGAAAAGTAATTTGGTTGATTTCTTTTAGCTATTAAATATATACCTAAACATAATATTAATAATAATACTATAAAATACCATGAACCACACAAAAATATTGTTATTCTTTTAACAGCTTCGCCAACTATTCCGAAAGAACAAAGTCCAGCTATAGAAAACAAAATGATAAGTAACCCTTCTATTTCTTTTTTATATTGAAATTGTTTTTTATTTTCTTCTTTCTTTGATCTTCTTTTTGCCACTTTAACCCTCCATTTTACTTAGTAATTTTTTATGTATTCCAGGCTCTACAATATTTAAAGTATTTAATATTGTCTCAAGAGAAGACTTGTAATCCCCTTTATTAAATGCTTTAGAAGAAATTTTAAGTCCATGTTCAACTTCTTCATTACTTGAGCGATATCTATTACCATATACAATAGCCATTTCAGCCATAGCAGCTGTTTTTACAGTACTAGAAGCTGTTTGATAAAGTTTTAAAGATAAGTCTCTAGCAGTATCAACTCTTAAATTTAAAGTTTTAATAGATATTGGTTTCTTTTCAAGTTCTTTTGCAATTTCATTTATCGCATCATATGCCTCTTTTAATTCAACATAAAACTTTTTTGGTATAACTGTTAAGTTATAATCTTTAATTTTATATTTAGAATT
>JAAZDL010000032.1 GCA_012512795.1 Mycoplasmatota bacterium | reverse complement strand
TATAATTTCATTATTTAATTTTAACATTTTATTCCTCCATCAATTTTAATAACACTATCGTTAATATAATTAGATTTTTCACTAGCTAGAAATAATACTAAGTCAGTTATTTCTTTAGGCTCTGCGAATCTACGAAGTAGTATTTTATTTAACTCTTTCTTTTTAAATTCTTCACTTATTTCATTATTTATTGATGTATTTATCCATCCAGGGCAAATACAATTTACATTTATATAAGGAGCATAATGACTAGCTAAATTATGAGTTAGATTTATAACAGCTGCTTTAGAAGCATCATAATCAAGACTATATTCATAATATGAATCAATAGCATTATTAGAGGATATATTAATTATTTTCCCTTGTTTTTGGTTTAACATAACATTTCCAATAGCTCTACTAATTAAAAAAGTTCCAATTGTATTTACTTCTAATACTTTAACGAAATCTTCTTTAGTTTTTAAATTAAACTCATTATCTTTAGAAATACTAGCATTATTTACAAGAACATCTATTTTTCCATATGTATTTACTATTTTATTGACCATATTCTTAATATCTTCTTCTTTAGTAATATCACATTTAATACAAAGAGTCTTTATTTTAAATTCCTTTTCAACTTTATTTTTTAATTCAAACGCTTCTTTTTCATGAGTTAAATAATTTATAATTACATCATATCCACTTTTAGCAGCTTCATATATTATATTATTTCCAAGACCAATACTTGATCCTGTTACTAGCATTACTTTGTTATTCATAGCTTTCCTCTTTTCGCAATTATTTTAACATAAAAGCAAAATAAAACAAACATAAAAACTAATTTATACTTGTAAACTATAGTAATATTTGTTATAATTCAAAATGTACAAAAAGGAGGGATTCCAAGTGGCAAAAAAGGAAAATAGAGAAGGCGTTGCTTTACAGTGTACTATCTGTAAAGAGATAAATTATCTCACTAGTAAAAACAAGCAAAATACTGAAGGTAAATTAGAAGTAAAAAAGTTTTGTTCTAGATGTAACAAAACTACATTACATAAAGAAAGAAAGGTATAATTTATGTTTAATGTTAATGATATTAAAAATGGAATGACTATTAAACATGACGGTGTTCTTTATCAAGTTGTTGAGTTTCAACATGTTAAACCTGGTAAAGGAAGTGCTTTTGTTAAAACTAAACTTAAAAATTTAAGAGCAGGTACAACTCAAGAAATAACATTTAGTGCTGGGATTAAATTAGAAAAAGCTGATGTGAGAAAAAATCAACTTTCTTATTTATATACTACTGGAGATGCATATGTGTTTATGGACAATAGTACATATGAACAAACAGAAATATCAGCATCTATGCTAGAAGAAGAATCTAAATATTTAAAAGAAGGAATAGATGTTGAAGTAATGGACTATGAAGGTGAAGTAATTGGAGTTTCCTTACCAGAGAAAGTTTCTTATAAAGTTATAAGTGCTACTGAAGCTGTAAAAGGTAATACTACAAGTGGTGCTCAAAAAGATGTTACAATTGAAACAGGAATGGTTGTAAAAGTGCCTTTATTTATAGGCGTAGATGATGAAATTATTATAACTACTCGTGATGGAAAATATTTTAGTAGAGCATAATAAAAAACTTAATTAATATTAAGTTTTTTTTATTTATTAATTGAAGTAGTTAAATAAAAATGATATACTTTATAAAGATAATAATAGATGAAAAGAGGCAATTATGAAAAATAAAATAAAAATTATATTAATAGTGTTACTATTGTTAATATCACCCTTAGTAAAGGCAAAAACTTTGGTTACATATAATAGTGCTACAAGCAGTACTAATAATTATATAAATAAGTTTAAAAATTATCAAAACTTCATAGTACAAGATAACAGCAAATATTCATATAATGGAAGTACTTTTGAATCAAGTGAAGCTTTAGGTCTTAAAAAAAGTGGTTTTTTAAACTTATTTGAATTTAAAGTTTCAAAAAACGAAGAAGGAGATACATATTTATTTAATGGATTAAAATATTGGACTATGACATCAGGTACAGGAGGAAAGTATGTTATTAGTCCTGAGTCCCCTTTAAAATATATTGTTTCGCCAGAGTCTAATGATAATGGTGTTAGATATACTCAATATATATTGATTGTGCAGTAATTGAAGGTAAAGGTACTTATACTCAACCTTGGAAACTTATTGAAAGTGATGATTGTCCGTTAGAGCCATCAACATCACCTAATTGTTTTGCATTTAACAGTACAACAGGAACCATAACAGATTATTATGATTATGAAAACAATGTATCAACAAATCCAGTATGTCCTAGAGATGTAGTAATACCTTCGAAGATATATGGTACAGTTGTTAAAGCAATAGGTTCATCAGCTTTTTATAATAACCAATTAATAAGTGTAGAAATTCCAAAAAGTGTTGTAACTATTACAAATAACCCTTTTTATGCTAATCCAACATTAACAACTTTTATAGTTAAAAACAATCCTAATTATATTGTTTATAATAATGCAATATATACAGCAGATGGAGCAACTTTAGTTTCAGGTACACAATCTGCTGCGAATAATATAAAGCCTACAACAAAAACAATAGGATCTTATGCTTTTGCTAGTATGCAACTAACTAATGTAACATTTCCAGTGGGTGTTGAAATAATTGGTGCTTCTGCTTTTCAGAACAACCTTTTTACAACTGTTAACTTTCCAAATACAGTAATAAATATAAATAGTCATGCATTTTCTAGTAATCAAATAGGACCAACATTAACATTACCTGATAGTGTGGAAACAATAGTTGCAAACTCATTTTATAATAATCAACCATTGGTTACTGTATATATAGGAACGGGATTAAAAACTTATGGGTCTGAAAGTTATAATGTTTTTGCTGATATTCAAGGTTTGCCAGATGGGTTTGACGATCCTATGGGGTGTGCATCTATGAATCGATGGCATGATCCATTTAGATTATGTATTAATTTAGAAAAAATAATTGTTAATGTTAATAATCAAAACTTTAAATCTATTAATGACAATTTGTATAATAAAGCAGGTACTTGGATTGTTAGAGCAACTAAAACCACTACTAAAATAGCATATGGAACTATTGGAGTTAATGAATATGCTTTTGCTGATTTAGAGATAAATAGTATTTTAGCAATTCCAGATACTTTAAAGTATCTTGCTTCTAATTCTTTTGATAGTTTTAAAAGCGACAAAACAATTATTTTCCCAAATAGTTTAAAAATTATATCTACTAGATCATTTTATAATACTGATGTTACTATAAGTATAGGCAACGGTCTAGATACAGTATTTTCTCATTGCTTTGATAAGAGGAATACAATTACTATAAATAAAAAAGCAAGTCAAGTAAAATATTATAAAAATGCATGTGATAGTTTTGACAAGGCAACAGTTACATTTTTGCCAGAATAAATATAATTGACAAATTTTAATTAATAAGTTATACTTTTCGTGTAAGTGATGAAGAAATAGAAGTAGTTAATAAATAGTTTTAAAGAGAATTAGTGTTAGGTGAAAACTAATAATTATTATTAATGAAGTTACATATTTTAGAGCTTTAATAGGTTACGCTATATAGTATTTAAGATAGATTACATCTATAAATTAAGGTGGTACCACGGATTTTTATTCGTCCTTTATAAAGGTACCTTTTTATTTGAAAGGAAGTATAATAATGAATAGTAATATTGATCATACAAATTTAAAAGCATACTCAAGTAAATATGACATAATTAAATTATGTAACGAGGCACTAGAATATAATTTTGCTTCTGTATGTGTTAATCCATATTATGTTAGTCTTGCTAGCGAAATACTTAGTGAAAGCAATGTAGCAGTATGCACTGTTATTGGATTTCCCTTAGGAACAAATACTTTAGAAACAAAAGTCTTTGAAGCTACAAATGCAATAGAAAATGGTGCAGATGAAATTGATATGGTAATTAATATAGGAGCTCTTAAAAACAAAGATTATAAATATGTAAAAAAAGAAATAGAAAGTATCAGAGATGCTATAAAAGGTAAAATATTAAAAGTAATAATTGAAACTTGCTATTTAGAAAAAGATGAAATAATCAAAATGACAGAAATATGTAATGAAACATTTGTTAATTTTATAAAGACATCTACAGGTTTTGGAAATGAAGGAGCAACTGTTGAAAATGTAAAATTAATGAAAGAGCATGCATCTGAAACTTTGGAAATTAAAGCATCGGGAGGTATTAAAACTTATGAAGAAGCTGTTACTTTTTTAGAGTTAGGTGCTACTAGATTAGGAACAAGTAATGGGGTTTTATTAATGAAAGGAGAGGAAAATGAATGAAATTATTTGAAGAATTAAAATGGAGAGGTCTTATTAATGATATAACAACACCTGATATAAAAGATGTTTAAATGAAGGAAAATTAACATTTTATATAGGAGTTGATCCAACAGGAGACTCTCTTCATATAGGCCACTATTCAAGTGTTATTGTTATGTGCAAGAGATTATTAGATGCAGGGCATAATCCTATTGTTATAGCTGGTGGAGGAACAGGTCTTATAGGAGATCCTAGGTTAACAAGTGAAAGACCTATGATATCAAAAGAAAGTGCTGCTCATAATATTGAATGTATTAAGAAACAAATAGATTCTTTATTAAAAACTGATGTTAAAATAGTAAATAATGCAGACTGGTTATTAAAAATGAATGCCATTGATTATTTAAGAGATTTTGGTAAGTTTTTTAATATTAATTATATGTTATCAAAAGAAACAGTTAAAAGAAGACTTGATATTGGTATTACTTATACTGAGTTTTCATATATGATACTTCAATCAATAGATTTTTTAAAATTATATGAAGATTATGGATGTACAATGCAAATAGGCGGTCAAGATCAATGGGGAAATATTACTTCAGGTCTTGAACTTATTAGAAAAATTCATGGTAGTGATGTTAAATGTTATGGAATGACTATGCCTTTAATTACTAGAACTGATGGGACAAAGTTTGGTAAGAGTGAAAGTGGAGAAAGTTTATGGCTTGATAAAGAAAAGACTTCTCCGTATGAAATGTATCAATATTTTGTAAATATAGAAGATGAAGGTGTTATTGATTATTTAAAAAAACTTACTTTTATAACTGTTGATGAAATTGAAAGATTATCTAAAGTACTTGAAGTAGAACCTGAAAAAAGAGAAGCACAAAAGACTTTAGCATTTGAAGTAGTTAAGTTTATTCATGGTGAAAGTGAAGCTATTAAAGCTCGTAAAACAAGTGAAGAAGTTTTTAGTATAGGATATTCAAAAGAAGGTATGGAAGAGAGAAATGCTACTAAAGAAAATATACTAGATTTACTTGTAGAGGTAAATATTTCACCATCAAAAAGTGATGCAAGAAGGTTAGTTTTACAAGGTGGAATAAGTATTAATAACAATAAAATATCAGATGTTAATTTTATTATTAATAAAGATGACTACAAAGATGGATATTTAATATTAAGTAAAGGAAAGAAAACACATATTAAAGTTAACTTAGTAAAGTAAGTTAACTTTTTACTTTTATTAATTTAATATGTGTTATATAATATATTTAAGTAGAAGAGGTGTTTAAATGAAATATACAGCAGAAAGAAAGTTATCTGTAAATATTGCTTTTTTTATATGTATACTAGTAGGAATGTTTTTTATTCCATATGTTTTTAACTTAATTTTATCTAATTTCATTACTAACAGCAATATAAGCGAACTTTTATCTAATGTGCTTTATATAGAAATACTTTATTTAATTTATTATAAAGATTTAAACAGTGAATTTAAAATTTTTAAGGAAAAATTCAAAAAAAATATGACATTAGGATTTAAATATTATTTTGTAGGAGTATTCCTAATGATATTTAGTAATATAATTATAAGTTTAACGGTAGGTGATATATCAGCTAATGAAACTCTTGTTAGAGAACAGTTATTTTCTAATATGGTTTTTAGCATGATTAGCATATCTATAATAGCCCCAATAACTGAAGAATTGATATTTAGAAAGAGCTTAATGCCTATTTTAAAAAACAAGTGGGTTTATGCTTTCTTTTGTGGACTTTTATTTGGACTAGCTCATTTAATCTCAGGTGAAATGACTTGGATAAGTTTAGTATATTTATTACCTTATGGTTCTTTAGGATTTGTTTTTGCTCTTATGAATAAAGAAACAAAAACAACATTTACATCAATTACAATCCATGCAATTCATAATACTTTTACTGGAACTTTACTATTAATCTTATATTTTAGTGGTATTGTATAAAAATGAAATACGAAAAAAAATATTATTTTTTAAATACTATATTATTTATTTTTGTTCTTTGTGTATCGATAGTATTATATGCAAGATATTTAGGTGTTAAAGGTTTAATAGTAAAAGAATATAAAGTAGAAAGCAATATATTAACTAGTAATTTTAGTGGTATTAAAATAGTTCATTTTTCTGATCTTTTATATAAATCAACTGTTGATTCTGATGATGTAAAAGTTTTAATAAATAAGATTAATATTTTAAAGCCTGATATTGTTGTATTTTCTGGTGACATTATCAATATTAACTCTAAAATAGTTGAAGAAGATAAAGAATTTTTAATAGAAAATCTTAGTAAAATCGATGCCTCTATTGGAAAATATGCAGTATATGGAGATTATGATTATTCTTATGATGATTATGAAGAAGTAATGAGAAAAAGTGATTTTATCATTTTAAATAATAGTTTTGATACTATATATTATAAAGATAATAATCCATTATATATTGTAGGTCTTCCTAGTTCATTAAAAGACACAATAGATATTAATAGTTCATTTTCATTTTATAATGAAGAAGATAGAAGATATACGATAGTATTAACACACGAGGGAGCAAATATTAAATATATTAATGAAAGTACTTATGAAGTTGATTTAATACTAGGAGGGCACTCTTTAAATGGTTCTGTTGTTGTTCCATATTATGGTCCTTTGTTTGTTGATGAAGCAAGTTATAAATACTTTGCTCCATATTATAATAAAGGAATAACTGATATATATATATCAAGTGGAATAGGTACAAATGAATATGCATTTAGATTTAACAATAAACCATCTTTTAATTTCTACAGATTAAAAGCACAATAACAATTGTGCTTTTTGTATAAATAAATAATTATTTTAAATCTGCCATATATTTTTTAAGTTGTTTTGAATTAGGGCCAAATATTATTTTTAGTTGATTATCAATCTCAACTATACCTTTTGCTCCTAATTTTTGTATTCCTTCTTTATTAACTATACTTACATCTTTAAGAGTAACTTTTAATCTAGATAAATTGATTTGTACATCATCGATATTCTCTTTCCCACCTAGATATTGAATAAGTTTATTTATTTCAATATGAAAGTCTTTTCTTCTCATTTTTATAACTATTAATGATATAAAAATAAGTATAATTGCAATTACAATATATTGCCAATGCATTTTTTATTCCTCCTTAATTACAGCTTTCACAAGAGCTATTTAAATCATGAAAATATTTATTTAGTTTTAATTTAAAAGTTTCAATTTTATCATTATTCCAGTAATCGCTTGGTGTAGTATTTTCAGTTATAACTGATGTTTCATTATCATGAGCTATTATTTTACCTTCTTTTACAAATGTTATATCAGGTACGAAAACTTTTTTATTTCCTAGATCATCGTTTAATAGATTATCATAGAGTAATGAAACTATCTTTTGATATTTAATAGTATTATTTAATCTATCATTTTTAATATTTAAGTAATATATTTCTTTAATATTATTTTCTTTAGCAACTTCATTTAAATATTTAACATAATGCTGACACCAAGGGCACTCAGGGAATCCTAAATAAATAATACCAGTTCCACTTTCTAATAATTTAATAATTTCATCTATGCTTTTATATACAAAAATATTATCTTTTTCAACTAGTGGATATTCATTATAAAAACTATTGGTGATCTTTATTTTATCATTATTATCATCTTTAACAAAATAATAAATTACTAAAGTTCCAACTATAGCTATAATGATAATAATTAATGTTATTAAGTTTTTTTTCATATGTTTTATCACTCCTTATTAATAATTTTAACATAAAAAAAAATATTATAAAAGGAATTTATTTTCTTTTATAAAATTGTTTCATAATAGATTCATTTTTATGAGCCTTATAATATTCAGTATCAAAAGAACATCTTATTATTTCTTTAAAACTTTTTCTTTCTTTATCTAAATATTTAACATGTACTAGTTTTGGATGATTTCTAGTTAATTTATTTTTCTTATTGTAATCAATTAAAGCAATAATAGATAAAATTGTTATAATTCCTCCGAATAAACCTATAAAAGCATCTGTATTTTTTATTATATGACTAATAACTATGTTTTTTATTTCAATACTATTCATACTTATTAGTATATAACTTAGAATAACAAATACATCTAATACAATTGTTTTTATTTTTCCTATTTTACTTGATTGTACATTTCCACCAAATCTATATGTTGAATATGTTGTGAGTATAATAGATACTTCTAATATTAGTGGAGCAAGCATTATTCTATGTTCAATACTTAATATAATTAAAGCAATAGCATTTAAAACTTTATCACTTAAAGCATCCATACTACTTCCAAAAAAAGTAGAAACTTTAAAAGTTCTAGCTAAAAAACCATCTATTGCATCAGTTAAAAATAAGACTAAAATAAATATAGCAGCAGTACTAGTTCCTTTATTAAAGTAAACAAAAGGAAGAATAATAGCTCCGATTAATCTAAATATAGTTATTACATTAACTACGGCAATTTCAATAATTTTTATTAGTTTATGTTTCATACTCTTATATTTTATGAGAAATAATTCTTTTTGTCAATATAACTAGTTTTTAAGTGATAAATATGTTATAATATGAAAGAAATATGGGGCTGCATTGATTCGACAAAATTATGTTTCGGTAGAATGCAAGTAGTAGGCATACTTAAAATGCAAAACAAAAATAATCGGAGAAAATTACGATTTTTCTCCATCATTTGCTTAATTTAAGTAAATAATGGAGCTTCTCTTTAATCTTTTCTTACGAGATTAAATGTAGGAGTAATAAAGTAAGATATATTAATAATATGCTTGTGATTACTAATGAATAAATAATAAGCTTTAAGTATTAAAATGAAGTTGGCAATCAATGTTAATACTCGAGAATACAAACCAAATAAACTTGTAGATTTTCTATGGAAATGAATTTTGGACAGGAGTTCGATACTCCTCAGCTCCACCAAATGTTTATTACTAAAAGTACTTTACAGTACTTTTTTATTTTGTTTTAAAAAAATGTAACCTTTTTATACTAATAGTGTCTTTATTAGTAGCGATGATTATTATCAAATAAAAATTGCATAATATTTATTTAAGAGAAGGAGAAATAAAATGATTAATGATATTAAAAGAATAATGGTGGAAACACTAAATTTAAATGAGGAGCAAATTAAACCTGAATCAAATTTAAAAGAAGATTTAGAAATAGATTCTCTAGCTGCTGTTGAACTTGCTTTAGAATTAGAAACTGAGTTAGGTATACGTATTGAAGATGAAGAGTTAGCGAAACTAATAACTTTTCAAGATATAGTTGATATTGTAACAAGTAAAAAAGAACAATAAAATTTTAAGGAGACAAACAAGTGGATACAAAAAACGTTAAGAAAATAATTAGTTTATTTGAATCAAGCAAACTATCTAAAATGGATTTAGAAATTGATAATATAAAAATTAGTATGGAAAAAGGTATAGAAGAAATAAAGTATACTGTACCTTTAG
>JAAZDL010000031.1 GCA_012512795.1 Mycoplasmatota bacterium | reverse complement strand
TACTTTTAAACAAAAAAAATGAAGAACTTAATGAATTAAATTCTTCAGTACAAAGAGAAATATCATTTAATAAGTGAAATTAGTTTCTCTTTGTGTTTTAAATATACCAAATATGTTTTTATTTGTCAAGCATTTTTTTATTTTTTATTCAGGCAGGAATGTAACTGTATTATTATAGCCAAGACTTGAACATCCCTTTTTATAATATTGCACTTCGCTTTCTTTTTTGTTTATGGTTACATTAACACCATTTCCTATAGCTCCAAAGTCTACAATAACAATTTTATCACCTATATATATATTTTTACCAGCATAATAATTTAACGAATTTGCACCTAAATATTCAACGTTAGGTAAATTAAGAGGTGTATTTTTTGCGGATGTATAATTAAATGCATAAGCTCCAATATACTTTATTGAAGTAGGAAGAATAAGATTTGAAGATATAAACATGCTGTAAAAAGCTCCTCGATTAATACCTATTGTTCCATCTGCAACTGTAGTTGCTAAAGGATCGATAGAACCTGCTACTAACCAATAACCATTCTTACTATAAATTGTATTATTATAAGACTTATAGTACGGATTATCACTACTGACAACTATTTCTTGTATTTTATTACTACCACTAAATGGTTGATACGTATAAATTGACCAACTACAGCCGTCTTCTCTTTCCGAGGCACCATCTGATTCAAAAGGTATTGATGTTGGAGGGTTTTCACCATCAAAATTTCCAAATTTAGAAAGTCCAGTACCAATAGTAATTTTCTTTAACAAGGTATTATCACCAAAAGAATAAGATTCTAATTCAACAACACTATCGGGAATTATTAAACTTTCTAGATTGTTATACGAAAAAGATGATTCTTCAATTTTTTTGACATTATGACCAATTGTTACGCTTGGTATATCCATACGATAAAAAGCGGAATATCCAATAGTTGTTGTTGTTTCTAGTATATTATTTGCCGCATTTTTTGTACCAAACACCAAAGTTTTCATATCTTTTGTGTATATCGCATCATTTATAGAAACATATTTTGGATTATCTTTATCAACTATGAGTGTTTCTAATGTTGGATTTTGATAAAAAGGATTAAGACATTTACTACTCCAACACCCAAGAGAAAAATCTGTTAAACTAGAGGGAATTGTTACATCTATTAATTTATTATTAGAAAAACAACCATATCCAATACTAGTTACGCCATCAGGAATTACTATACTCGTTAAATTATTGCTTCTAAATGCATTGTCACCAATACTTATTACACTATTCGGTATTGTTATGTTTGTTATTTGATTAGAAATAAAAGACCAAGTTTCAATAATCTTTACAGTATTAGGAATTACCACGCTTGTTAATTTTTTACTATAAAAAGACTGTTTGCCTATTTTTTCAACATCTGTTTCACTAATTTTTTTTGGAATCACTACATCTCTAGGACATACTGGATTTGTCGATACATTGTTTTCATAATCATAATAATTTGTTATCGTCTTCGTAGTAGCATTAAACGCAAAACAGTTTTCGCTTGTTGGTAATAATTCCTCTGTAATTGGTGAATTTATATTACACTCTGAATATTTGCTTACATTTAATAGTGGATCTGTCATATATGAATATGAGTTATTTTCTTCATCATATCCACAATATAAATATGTTTTTGAATTACTATAACTTCCTGAT
>JAAZDL010000030.1 GCA_012512795.1 Mycoplasmatota bacterium | reverse complement strand
TACTATCTTTTGATACATCTCTATTATCTCCTAATACAAAATATTCATTATCAGCGGTTGTTACTTCAAAATCTTCAGTTGCTTCAAATTTTATATTATTAGTTGTTTCATTTCCATTTATATACAAAACATTGTTTTTATATGATATTTTTTCATTAGGTAAACCTATAACTCTTTTAATAATTTTATCTTTATCTTCTTTATTATTTAAAACAACAATATCATACCTACTTATGTTTGTTACTGAATATATTATTTTATTAATCAACACAATTTGCCCATCAGCAAGTGTTGTATCCATACTAGAACCTTCAACTATAGCTGGAGTAGCAATAAATGTTCTAAATAACACAACAATTATGATTATATAAACATAATCTTTAATAACTTTCCAAATCTTTTTCATCTTTTCTCCTTCTTTTAATAAAAAACTAGGTATAAACCTAATTTCTTTCTTTGATTTTAAAAGTTCCAGTGTAATTCTTTAAAAAGTTAAGTTTAGCTCTTCTAACTTTTCCTTTTTTAACAACTGTGATTTTATCAATCGTTGGACTGTTAACAGGAAAAACTCTATTTACTCCTACACTTCCGCTTTTCTTTCTTACTGTAAATGTTTCTGAAACACTTCCGCCTTTACGAGCAGTAACAATTCCTTCGAAAGCTTGAATTCTTTGTCTTTTACCTTCAGTAATCTTAACATCAACTCTAACAGTATCTCCTACTTGAAATTCAGGAACATTAGGGTTAATTTGTTTCTTATTGATTTTATCAATCAAATTCATACGATATTCCTCCTTTGTGCTTTATTTAATCATACATAGAAGCAGCGGATTAAGCGATATAATAATACCACAAATATTTGTTTATGTCTACTAATTAACTATTTTTTTAATCTCTCTTCTTCTTTTTTCTTCTATATTTTCAATGTTAATTCTTTGAACAATAGCAAATGCACAAATCATTGTTATACAAAAGCTTCCTCCATAACTTAGAAATGGTAACGGAACTCCGGTTAACGGTATTATAGCAAGTACACCTCCCAAATTAACAAAAATATGAAGTAAAAAATACACACCTATTCCATAACATATTAAAGAATTTTGTAATCTATATGTACTAGTTGCTATTTTAAATATATGATATGTTATTATCATGTATCCAAGTATTATTAATGTTGCTATTAACGCTCCAAATTCTTCAACTATTATTGGAAATATAAAATCTGTATGACTAGCAGGCAAATACAAATATTTTTGTATTGATTCACCTATTCCAACTCCAAAAAGATTCCCATTATTAATTGCTATAAACCCATTACAAACTTGATATCCAGAATCTTGTTCATACCTATCGCAAGGATTTTTATAAATAAATCTATTAAGCCTATAGTCTTTTTCTAATATTGATTTAGGTATGATTTTATATGAATAGAGTAAAACAAGTAAACCAATTACCATAAAAACTATTGCTATTATTTTTAATGTTTTAACTATTTTATCTTCTGATGGTACTTTTAAAAATATTAAAGCACATAAAACAGCCATTATAACAGCAGATCCAAAATCACCACCAAGTAAAACAAATAAAATTGGCAATACTGCAACAAATATAGGGATTAAAAAAGAATACTTTGTGTGTTTTTTATTTGCCCATGTTCCATAAAACGTGCCCATATACATTATTATAAATACTTTGATAAATTCCGCCGGTTGAAAAGTCATACCTAAAATAGTTATTTTTACTTCATTAACAGCTGTATCAACAAATTGTCCATTAATAAATATTCCTATTATTACAACTAAAAGAACACTAATTGACAGTATTGAAATAGCTTTATAATATTTAGTTGGAATTATTAGTATTAAAAGTGTCCCTAAATATCCAAGAACTATAAATATTAATTGTTTATGAAAATAAAAATAAGTGGAAGAATTTCCATAAGTAAGAGTAGATGATATACTTGATGCATCTAAAATAAGAAAAGCTCCCATAATGGCATAAAAAAGAGTTAGTAAAAATAATGTTTTATTAATATTTTGAAATAATTTTATTTTATGTTTCTTTTTTTTCATCTTATTATCCTTAGTTATAATTATATATAACTTAGACTATTTTGTAAATTGAATACTTAAAACATATGTAAATCATTTTTATTACACATTTTAGAATAAGGGCATCCAGAACAACGGCTTTTTTTCCTTTTGGGTCTTGGAAGTAGTATTAAGATTATTATTATGGTTAACATTGTAATTATTATTATATTAGTAATGTTTAATGTCCCGCTTCCTATTCTACTACCTATTTGATATACAGTCGTTGCTAATAACCATGCTATAACAGTCTGAAAAACTACAGCTAACAACATTTTTTTAGTACTTCCCAATTCTTTTCTCATAGCACCGATTGCTGCAAAGCAAGGTGCACTAAATAAATTAAAAACCATAAATGCATATGCCGATGATTTTGTAAAGAAACCAAAAATCCCACTGCTTAGAAATATTTTACTTCCTTCTTCAATTTCACTTGACAATCCATTGATTACTGCCATAGATGATATTACTTGTTCTTTCGCTACAAGACCTTGTATAGCTGACACTGTAGCACCCCAACTTCTTACTCCTAAAATCGGTTCAAATATCCAAGAAATTTTATTTCCTATTATTGCCAAAATACTAGTTTCAATATTGTTCGAATACTTAAAATTAAAAGAAAATGATAATAAAAACCATATTACTACTGAAGATATTAAAATAATACTTCCAGCTCTTTTGATAAATTCCATTACTTTCTCATATACATCTTTAGCAATGTATTTAATACTAGGTAATTTGTATTCTGGTAATTCAAAAACATAAGTACTAATAGTTCCTTTGAAAATAAATTTTTTTATTATTAAAGCACTTATCACTATTACTATTATTGCAAAAAAGTATAATGAAGCTGATATTAATCCTGCATTTTTAGGAAAAAAATATCCTGAAAATAAAGCAATTATTGGTAACTTAGCACTACAAGGAATAAATGGTGTTAATACTGCAGTCATTTTTCTTTCATTTTCATTTTCAAGTATTCTTGAACTAAGTATTCCTGGAACACTACATCCTGATCCTACAATAAAAGGTATTAAACTTTTACCACTAAGGCCTATTTTTCTAAATAGTTTATCTAGGAGTAAAGATATTCTAGACATATATCCTGTTGTTTCTAAAATTGATATACTAATAAAAAGTATAATAAGTTGTGGAACAAAACCTAAAACAGCACCTACACCAGATATAATACCGTTTACCACTAAACTAATTAACCAAGTTGATGCTCCATAAGAATCTAAAGTTTTCCAAATAAAACTACCAAAAGAATCAACTGAATCAACAACATAGTCTACTGTGAAACTACCAATAACACCAACTGAAAAATAATATATTAAAAACATAACGACTATAAATATAGGAAAAGCTAAATATTTATTTAAAATATTTTATCAAGTTTATCAGATACTTTTTCATGTTTTACTTTCTTTTTTATACATCTTTTTTTAATATTTTCTATATATGTATATCTCTGTGTTGCAATTACTTCTTCTAAGTCAGTATCATATAATTTTTTTAAATTGTTTGTAATTGAAGAAGTTTTTAAATTGCTATATTCACTAAAGCCTTCATCTTGTTCTAATAGTTTAACACTAACAAACCTTTTATGGCTTTGTTTATTTTTTAGTATTTTGTTTATACTTATTATTGCATTTTCAATATTAGAATCAAATATTAATTCCTTTTTATCGTTGAATTTTTCATCAATAGAACTAATCAATTCATTTATACCTGTTTCTTTTAAAGCAGATATTTTAACTACTTTAGTTCCAAGATCTTTACTTAATGCATTAACATCTAAATCAAGACCTTTTTTAGTCAATAAGTCAGCCATATTTAATGCAACTATTACTTTACAATCAAGTTCTAATAATTGAGTAGTTAAATATAAACTTCTTTCTAATGATGTAGCATCAACTATATTTATAATAACATCAGGCATATCATAAAAAACAAAATTTCTTGATACTTCTTCTTCAATTGTATATGGACTTAACGAATATATTCCTGGTAAATCAATTATTTTATGATTAGTCCCTTTAATCTTACCAACTTTTTTTTCAATAGTTACTCCTGGCCAGTTACCTATTTTAGCATTCATACCAGTTAAAAGATTAAATAATGTAGTTTTACCGCTATTTTGATTACCTACTAAAGCAATTTTCATTTTAAATCACCTCAACATCAATTTGCCTTAAATCTTCTTTTCTAAGACAAAGTTCATAATCTCTAAGCTCTATATCAATAGGATCTCCCATTGGGGCTTTTTTCTTTATATGAACTGTAACTCCTTTTGTAATTCCCATATCAAGAAGATGTCTTTTCATTTGTTTATTTATTATATTTAGTTTTAATACTCTCGCAGATTGTCCAATTTTCAAATCAGATAAATTACATATTTTAGTACTTTGATTCACTACTCCTCCTTATATGAAAAATATTTCATATTCTTAAGGTGATTATAATTAATATTTTAAAAAAAGTCAATATAAATATGAATTATTATTCACATTTATTGACAATTATCTTTTTTCATTTTATTATATATGTATTGAGGAGATTACTATGAGAAAAATAAGTGTGAGAGAACCGATTCAAAAGCGTTCTATTGAAAAAAAAGAAAAAATAATAGAGTCTGGTTTTAACTTAATCTGTGAAAAAGGATATCATAATACTAACACTGCTGAGATAGCAAAAAATGCTGGAGTATCTACTGGTATTATATATCAATATTTTAAAGATAAACATGATATTTTAATTGAAGGAATGAAATTGTATTCATCATCAATATTTTATCCTATGCTTTATACCTCACCGCT
>JAAZDL010000029.1 GCA_012512795.1 Mycoplasmatota bacterium | reverse complement strand
TTTCGCAAATAGTTCCATTAAATAACCATGTATCTTGAAGAACCATACCAAAAGTCTTTCTAAGTTCTGTTTTACCTAAATCATTTATATTTTTATTATCTATTAATATAGATCCTTGATTAACTCTATAAAATCTCATTAAAAGTTTTACTAAAGTAGTTTTACCTGCTCCAGTTGGACCTACAATTGCAACTTTTTGACCTGATTTTACATTTATACTAAAATCTTTAATAACTGTTTGATTTGGATAATAACCAAATTTAACATGTTCAAATATTACATCTCCTTTAACTTCACCAAGTTCTTTCATATCTTTAGCAACAATTTCTTCTTGTACTTCTAAAAACTCAAAAACTCTTTCAGCAGAAGCTATCATAGATTGAATCATATTTGAAACTTGTGCTATTTGAGCTAAAGGATGAGTAAAGTTTTTAGAATAGGAAATAAATGATTGAATATCTCCTACTGACATTTTTCCTTTAATTGTAAAATAACTTCCAAGAATCGCAACTATTACATAATTAAAATTACTAAGAAAAGTCATCAATGGATGCATAAGACCAGAAATAAATTGACTCTTCCATCCTGCCTCACCAAGTTTTTCATTTTCTATTTCAAACTCTTCTAATATTTTTTCTTCCGCATTAAATGATTTTACTACATCATATCCAGAAAACATTTCTTCTATTTTTCCATTTACATGACCTAAGTACTCTTGTTGATTTTTAAAATACTTTTGACTTTTACTCATAATTTTAGTTAGTATAAATATTGAAAAAGGTAATATTAATAAAACAACTAAAGATATAACAATATTAATTGAAAACATCATTATAGCTATGCCTATTACAGTAACAATACTTGTAATTAGTTGTGTTGCTGCTTGATTTAAACTTTGACTTAAAGTATCAACATCATTAGTTATTATTGATAAGACTTCTCCACGTTCTTTTTTATCAAAGAAACTCATTGGTATTCTATTTATTTTTAATGATATGTCTTTTCTTAACTGATAAGTATACTTTTGAGATATATTTGCCATTAATATGCCTTGAATATATAAGAATATAGTGCTAAGTATATATAATATAAGTAACTTGATTAGTATATGAAGAACAGCTGTAAAGTTAACTCCACCACTTCCAGAAAACTTATTAACTATACCATTGAAAAGTTCAGTTGTTGCATTACCTAACATTTTAGGACCTATTATAGAAAATATCGTACTCGCTATGGCAAATATAAATATAATTATAAGAGTATATTTATATTTACTCATACTACTTAAAAGTTTTTTTAAAGTTCCTTTAAAATCTTTTGCTTTATCAACAGCTCTCATACCCATTCCAGGTCCTTTTCCTCCAAGAGGACCATTATTGTTTTTATTATTCATTTTCTAGTTCCTCCTTTTGTAGTTGTGAATATGCTATCTCTTTATATACTTCACAGTTTTCAAGTAGTTCTTTATGATTCCCTATACCTACTACTTTTCCTTCATCTAAGACTATTATTTGATCTGCATTTAAAACTGTATTAATTCTTTGAGCAACTATAAAAATAGTACTATTTTGAGTAATTTTAGATAATTCTTTTCTTAATTTTAAATCAGTTTTATAATCAAGAGCAGAAAAACTATCATCAAAAATATATATAGCAGGGTTTATCGCAACAGCCCTAGCTATTGCAAGTCTTTGTCTTTGACCACCTGATACATTAGTTCCGCCTTGTGAAATTTCACTTTGAAACATATCTTTTTTTCTTTTAATAAAATCATAAGATTGACTAATTTTAGCAGAATTTATAAGTTCTTCCTCAGTTATATTATCTTTTCCAAAAGCAATGTTACTTTCAATAGTCCCACTAAATAACATTCCTTTTTGAGGAACAAAACCTATTTTATCTCTTAAATCATGAAGAGAAATATCTTTAATATTAATACCATCAATTAGTATTTTTCCTCCAGTTACATCGAAAAATCTAGGTATCAAATTAATGAGAGTTGATTTTCCACTACCAGTAGAACCTAGTATAGCAGTTGTTGTTCCAGGCAATGCTTTAAAACTTACATTTTCAATTAAATCCTCATCAGCATCTGGATATCTAAAATAAACATCCTTAAACTCAACAACACCTTTAATATCGTCAAAAAAAACAGGATTATCTACTTGAGTAATTGATACTTTTTTATTAAATACTTCAGCTATTCTCTTCATAGAAATTATAGCTCTTGGTAAAGCTATAGATACAAAAGAAAGCATTAAGAAAGCCATTATTATTTGCATTGTATATGTAATAAATGCCATTAGTGTTCCAACTTGCATTACTCCTGCATCAACTTTAGATGCACCTACCCATATAATTAATATAGATACACCATTCATAATAAACATCATAGTAGGCATCATAATAGCCATTATTCTATTAACAAAAAGTTGAGTTTTAATTAAGTCTTTGTTTGAATTATCAAATCTTTCTTCTTCATACTTTTCATTAGCGAAAGCTCTTATCACAGGAAGTCCAGACAAAATTTCCCTTGATACAAGATTGATTTTATCTATTTTAAGTTGTAACTTTTGAAATTTTGGAAGAGTAATAGAAAATAAAATTACTACTAAACTTACTATTAAAGCAACAGCTAGCGCAATAACCCAAGACATAGAACTTCCTGATATTTTCATATAAGCACCTATACCTATTATTGGCGCATATATTATCATTCTAAGAAACATTAAAAGTATTTGCTGTATTTGTTGTATATCATTAGTACATCTAGTTATTAATGATGCTGTTGACATTTCTTTAAATTCTCTTGATGAAAATTCCATTACTTTTTTTGTTACTTTACTTCTTAAATCTTTTGCAAATAGCGAAGATATTCTACTTGAAAAGAAACTAACCATAATAGTTAGAACTACTACTATCAAAGTATAAAAAATCATTTTAGTTCCAACCATTAAAATATATTTAATTTGTACATCACTTGTTTTATATCCAATTACACTATATTCATTTTTAATATATTCAATAGCGGCTTGATTAATTAGCTTTTCTTCTATGCTATCAGTTTGCTCTTTTATTTCATTTTTAATTTGAAGTTTAGTCTCATCATCTATATATTCAAGTATTAAAGATAAATCTGTATTTGGATCTAATATAAATTCTTGATTTTCTAAAATATTATCTGATTTTGATAAAGATGAAACTATCATAAGAGGTAAAGACATAGTATTAGAAAGAATTTCATAATCAAGATTATCATCACTATTTAATATATATAAGTTTTCACTAGATAATAAAGGATACTTACTTAAATATTTACTATCTCCTTTAATAATTAGCATATAATTATTTTTTACTATATTAAGTTTTTCACTATCAGTGAAAAAAAGCACTTTTTTAAATTCGTTTTCTCTAATTACCTCAGGTACCGCATACTCAATACCAGATTGTTGTATACCTATATTTACTATATTTGATGTATATTCAGGCAGTATTAAATCACATTTAGCTTGAATAAACAAAAGAGCAACTACAAGTATTATTTCAAAAAAATATTTACTTAAAAGTTTTGTTATTTGTTTCATTTGATCTCCTTATAATTTATGATATATTTTTAAAAAGTTTTCCTAATAATAAACATAGTTCTTCCTTTTCTTCTTCTGTAAAATCTTTAAATAACTGTTTTTCTAAACTCTTTATACCTTCATGCATTTGTTCTTTAACTTTGTTACTTTTTTCAGTCAAGATTATATTTTTCACTCTAGCATCTTTATCATCTTTAACTCTTTTAACAAATCCATTATTTTCCAGTCTATTAATTATTCCAGTTACAGTAGGATTAGATAATTTGAAATGTCTTTCTATATCACTTTGGTTAACTTTTTCTTTGTTATGTCTTATAAAAAATAATATTTCTACTTGAGATGATGTTAAGCCATAAAGCGATAAG
>JAAZDL010000028.1 GCA_012512795.1 Mycoplasmatota bacterium | reverse complement strand
GTTCTAAATAATTCTCTTTCACTAAAAGTATTTTCTTCTTTTTCTTCTTGCTTTTTTTCTTCCTCTATTTCTACTACTTTCGGTTTTTCTTGCTTTTCTTCTTTTTTTGTAGTTACTTCAGTTTCTTCAATATATTCCTCATCATAGAATATGTTTTTTAGTTTACTAAAAACTCCCATAATGCACCTCTTTCTTGATATTAGTCTTCAACTTCAGATTCATCAATATATTCTAAAATATTTTTGGAATCAGTTTTATTTTCAGGCTCAGGTATTTTATATAATGTTTCGCTATTTTCTATATTATTATCTTCAATAAATTTTGTTATAACTAAATTATTATATTTAATTGAATTTAGTATTAACATACCCCTTGATACAGCATATTTCAAGTCTTCTTCTTTTACCTCTACCTCTATTATAGCATAATTATAGCATAACTCAACAAAAAAGTAATCATTATTTTTTGTTATTCTTAAGTACCCATTTTTGTTATTATTCTCAAATGTATAATACATATAATCATCATATTCATACTCCGTAGTAATATTATTTTTATAATAATAACTAACTATATCAATATTCAAATAATACTTGTTATTTTCAGATAAAAGTACTTGATTATAATCTTGATCAGAGTAGATACTAAATCCAGCTGGTAAATTATATTTATATCCTTTGTTATTTACATTATGTAAATCGCTTTCACTCGCAATATTTATATTTATAATATCTTCAATAGACATATTATTTAAATAATATGTTTGTGTGCAACCTGTAAGAAAAAACAAAGAAATTAAAATTATGATTTTTTTAAACATATTTTCTCTCCTACTTACTATAAAATTATAACAAATTATTTATTTTTTAACAACATATACATAATTTATATTTTTTCCTGTACTTATAAATTTATCTTCATATTCAGTTGTAATAGTATCTTTGTAATTAGTATCTGTTTTAATAATTTCATATCCATTTTCTTCAAAAGATATCAAACTATATTCATATAAATCATCATTGTCAGTTTTCATTTCTATACTTTTTTCATCTTTAAAAACTTTATCATATTTAGATAAATATATATTTGATGTAAGCCTTCTTTTAGTATGTCTTTTTTTAGGCCAAGGGTCAGAAAAATTAAGATATATCTTGCTTATTTCATTATCAAAAATTGTATCTATATTATAAGCATCAAAACATATTATTCTTAAATTATCAAGATTTTCATTATTTAATATTTTTATAGCATTAACTAAAGGAGAATCATACTTCTCAATACCTATATAATTGATATTTTTATTTTGACGAGCTTTTTCTATAATATATTTTCCTTTTCCCATACCTATTTCTATTTCTATTGGGTTATTATTGTTAAAAACTTTATTCCAAAATCCTTTGTTGTCTTCTGGTTTATCTATAACATATGGAGAAGATTCAACTATAAATTCTGCGTTTTTGATATGTTTTAATCTCATATAAATACCTCTTCCTTAAATATTATACACATTTATAGTTTATTTGTCATATTTTTTTACAATAAAAAAGTAGTATTTTTATATAACTACTTTTATTCTATATTTAACTAAGAACTACTCCAGCTATTGTTAATATAACCATTGAAGCTAAACCTATAACAATGATTATTTTTCCTGCCCATCTTACCCAAGTTGTATAATTAACTTTAGCAAGTGCTAAACCACCCATAATTGCTCCACAAGTTGGAGTAATTAAATTTACAAGGCCATTTGCAGCTACATAAGACATTATTGATGTCTCTACGCTAAATCCTAATTGATAAGTAAGAGGACCCATAATAGGTGTTGAAAGTGATGCAAGACCTGAACTAGATGGTACAAGAACTGAAAGAACAATATGCAATAAGAAATTACAAGGAGTATATAATGCAACACTCATTCCTTTTAATGCCTCAGCAGCATTAAATATAATGTAATTATCTAAATAAGTTACTTTCATAAGTACACTAGCTCCACGAGCTACAGCTATTATAAGAACAACTGATAATATATCTCTTGCTCCTGCAATAAACTCATCTATTATCTCATTAGTTTTAAATCTATTTATAATACCTATAACAATACCCATTACGAAGAACCAAGCAGCAGCTTCATTAAACCACCACCATCCAAGTGGATTACCAAATAAACTTCCCATAAGAGAGAATGATCCATTTTCAAAAGGGTCAACGAAAGCCATAATTCCAAAAGAATCCCATGGTATAAAACTTATAATCATTACTACGAAAGTTAAACCAAATATCCATAATGTAATCTTTTGTTTTGTAGTTAACTTAATATCTTTATCAGCAGAATCTTTTTCTACAAATTTTGCCATCTTCTTTTGTTCTTGAAGAGACAAGAAAGTAGAACCTTTATCTTCTTTAACTTTTTTAGCATACTTCATTACAAATATAATTGAAATAACTAAAGATACTATCCAAAGAATAGCTCCAAGCGCAATTAATATTCCTTGATTAACTACAATTTCCTCAGGAAGTGCAGCTATAGCAGCACCTGTTGCAAAAGGATTTATTGTAGAACCTAGAACTCCACTACCAGCACCTAACAATATAGTTGCAGATGCTACAATAGTATCCATTCCTGCTGCTACCATTGTAAATGCAAGCAAAGCATAAAATCCAACCGTTTCCTCAAGCATTCCATATGTTGTTCCACCTATTGAAAATATTATCATTAATATTGGTATTAATATTAATTCATTTCCTTTAAGTTTTTTAACTAAGACCTTAATTCCTGTTTCAAGAGCACCAGTTTTTTGAACTATTGCTAAGAAACCTCCAAGTATTAAAACAAACACGCAAACATCTATTGCATCAGCATAACCAAGAATTGGTGATAAGAGCACATCAGATATTTTTGCGGATACAACTCCGCTACCATTTATTAGAGCACCTTCAGTATCAAAAGTAGCTTCTGGTAAGAATAAGGTAATTAATGCTAAGCCTATTATAAGTAAAAATATTATGCTAAAAGCTGACATTCTTTCTCTAACTTTTTTTGTTTTAGCCATTTTTCTTCCTCCTTTTTGACTATTTCTAATAATTGTACCTGTTTCATTTAATAGTGCATCTTTAGCACAATCAAGTGAAGTAATAATACCTACACCATTTTTTCTTTGTTCACAAAATTCAATACATGACTCTACTTTAGGCCTCATACTTCCATTTGCAAACTCTCCTCTCTTAAGATATCTCTTAGCATCACGTACATCAAGATTTGAAAGGTTTACTTGATCAAGTGTATTGTAATTTAAAGAAACTTTTTCTACAGTTGTTAATATAAGTAAGATATCAGCATCTATCTCTTTTGCAAGAAAAGAACTAGATCTATCTTTATCAATAACAGCATCAATTCCAACATAAGAATCTTTTTCTTTTACTACTGGTATCCCACCACCTCCAGAAACTATAACAATATTACCTTGATTTAAAAGGTCTTTGATTAAACCAAGTTCTATTATTTCAATAGGTTTAGGAGAAGGTACAACTCTCCTATAGCCTCTTCCAGAATCTTCCACAAATGTATATCCTTTTTTAGTAGCAATACTTTCTGCTTCTTTTTGAGAATAAAACATTCCAACAGGTTTATCTGGTTTATTAAAAGCAGGATCTTTTTTATCAACTAAAACTTGAGTTATTACAGTAGCACAGTTTTTATTGATATTCCTTACTCTTAATTCTTTTTGAATTGCTTGTTGTAAATGATAACCTATATATCCTTGGGACATAGCTCCACACTCAGCAAAAGGCATTGCAGGTGTTCCACTACCACTAGCATTTGATTGTTCAAATGCAAGGTTAATCATACCAACTTGTGGTCCATTTCCATGAGTTACAACAACATCATAACCTTCAGTAACTAAATCAGCAATTGACTTAGCTGTATTTTTAACAAGTTTTAATTGTTCAGATGGAGTATTACCAAGAGCATTTCCTCCTAAAGCAACAACTATTTTCTTCATGGTTTGTCACTTCTAATTAAAGGCATTGACATACACCTAGGACCTCCTCTACCACGAGATACCTCTGCACTATGCATTTCTATCACTTTTATTCCATTAGCCCTTAATAACTCATTAGTAACATTATTCCTATCATAAACTATAACAACTCCAGGAGATATACATAGTGTATTACTTGCATCATTCCATTGCTCACGTTCCGCACCTATTTTATCACCTCCAGCACATGGAATAAGTGTTATATCAATTTTTAAATATTCTTCTAATATTTTTTCTAAAGACGCATTTTTTTCCTTAACATTAAATCCACCTTCTCCATCACTTGTTATTTCAAAAACTTGAAGAGTTCCCATAATACC
>JAAZDL010000003.1 GCA_012512795.1 Mycoplasmatota bacterium | reverse complement strand
TTGTAGAGAAAGATTTCTACAAACATGAGTATTTTAGCATAATAACTTATATTTTGTCAAATATTTTAAATGAAAAACACTTTATTTGATATTATTTTTTCCATAATAGCTATAATAACATTTATTACCAAATATAATATGATCAACAACAGGTATAAGCATAACTTTGCCTATTTGAAACATACTGTTTGTTACTTCATCATCTTCTATACTAGGAGTTGCATCTCCACTTGGATGATTATGCATAATAATTATAGAATATGCACTTTCTATAAATGCATATTTAAATACTTCTCTTGGGTGAATTGTAGATTTATTTATTGTTCCTTTAAATAACATTCTATATGATATTAATTTAGATTTTGAATCTAAATATATTGCATAAAATGCTTCTTGATCTTCATTATAAAACAAATCTTTAAAATGTTCATATATTAATGATGAGTTATTAAGAAGTACATTTATTTTATTAGAATTATAGTACACTCTTTTACCAAGTTCTAAAGCAGATATTAACTCAAGTGATTTAACTAATCCAATACCTTTAATATTCATTAATTTATTTACTGAAACTGTTCTAAGTTTTTCTATACTTTCAAATTCTTTTAATATTAATGAAGATAAGACTTTTACTGAATAGTTTTTAGTTCCTGTTTTTATAATTATAGATATAAGTTCTTCATTTGATAAAGAAGATACTCCATATTTTAATAATCTCTCACGTGGTTTTTCTTCAGGTGATAAATCTTTGATTCTTATATTATTCATAAACTCTCCTACTAGTATTATATGAATTAATATAAAAAAACACTTTAAGTGTTTAATTTCTTTGTTTTAATTTTTCTATAACATTATGCAAATTGTCTGCTTCTATAATTTCAATAGTGTATTTATTTTTATTTTTGATATTGATTGCTTCTTCATAGTTTTCAGTTGGTACTATAAACACATCAGCTTTCTTTTTAACTGCTCCGGCTAACTTATATTTTATTCCATCAACTGCTCCTACTTCTCCTTTTTCATTTATACTCCCTGTACCCGCAATAATATCCCCTTTTGTTAAATCATCTATTGTCAACTTATCATATATATCAAGAGCACATAATAATCCTCTAGATGAACCACTTTCATTGTTTTTAAATATATATTTAACAGTAGGGGTTGTCTCTACTTCTTTTACTTCCAAAAGAGAGATTCCTATAACAACATTATTTTCTTTTGTAGACAATTGAGCATAACAAGCAGTTGTTTTATTATTTCTACTTACAATAATATTTAGTTTTTCTCCTGAAGTATATTTAGCTAGTTCTTCAGACAATTCTTCATATGTTTTAACACTAGCTTCATTTATTTTTTTTATTATATCGCCGGTCCTTAAATTTGTTTTGGCATAGTCAAAAACGTGAGTAATTGTTAAATCTATATTTTTAATTATATACTCCATTTGTGCTTCAGTAAAAGCTGCGATAATCGCATCATAACTAGTATCTTTTAAATAAATTTTATTTCTAGTATTTATATCACTTTCTTTTTCGTTGTCAATTCTAGATTCATCAACATTAATTAAATCCCAAGATGGAATAATGTAAGATAATAATATAAGAGGAGGAAATTATGTCAAAAAAAAGCAGCACAACGAGGAACAGAATAGCACTTTTCTTTTTGGGACTGTGGTTTTTGGTTTTTTCTT
>JAAZDL010000027.1 GCA_012512795.1 Mycoplasmatota bacterium | reverse complement strand
CATCATTATTATATATTCTTATTCTATATTTTTTTCTATATAAAACTCCATCCATTTTCTCATAGTAAGATGATGACTCCCTATCATCAAAATAGAGACTTGATATTAAATAAGAGCCATCTTTATAGTATGCATTTTTATCTTTAGACATTATCAAAGATAGTTTCTGTTTTAATATCTCAGCTGCATTATTTGAAATTTTATATTTCAATTCGTGTCTGTATTTATATTCTTTTTTCATTTTACATCACCAAAATATTTCTTAACTTCGCTATTTGTCAAACCAAAGTATGACTTAGCATATTTTATCATATATTGATTTCTTTTATTAACATAATTTTTAAGTAACTTAACATTATTTTCCCATTTTGAATATGAAAAATTCCATCTTTCCATATTTCTTTTTATTTCATTAGTTCCAATTTCATCAATTACATCATCTATTCTTTTTAATACTGTTTTAGTTGCCCAAGTATTTTTAAGATTATAAGATAACCTCTCTAAATATGTTTTTTTAAATTCACTGCTTTTCATAAGATTCCTTAGAAGAAATGTAGAGTACCCATTAAAAGTCATACCTGAAGGATCAGTTGAGAATGCATAATAGTTTTTATCTACGTTATAAAAAGCGTAGTCTAAATCATAAAATATATAATGCCATCTTCCATTGTCAACATTAGGATCAGAGAAATATCTTGCATTAACTATATCATTATTAGCTGTCCAAGTCTCTGCTATCCAAAAGTCACATAAATTTTCTATATTAATTTGTTCTTTTATTTTAGCATAATTAGAACTATTGCTAAGAGAGTTATTACTTATAAAACTAGTCATTTTATTATATTTAGAAGAACTTCCACTCTTAACTTGACTATCTATTCTAAGTATATCTGTATTTTTTTTAGTTGCTTTGACATTATAATGATTTCCAACAAGAGTTTCATCAATTTTTTCACGTATAAAATATAACCCCCAATATTTACCATTTAAATATAGTACAGCTGGACGATACGCTTGAACATCAACACTAGTATATTCAGCAACTAAAGATGTCCCAACTATATCTCTTATCAGTGTTCCTTTATCTTCAGATACTATGTCATCTTGTGACCCTGTTCTTAACACTATTGAATCAAAAACAGCACTATCCACATCATCGAAAACTTGATACTCAAGTTTAGCATCTCCATACATCTTTTTAAACTTTAATTCATAACTTTTTTTAGAGTGTCCTCTAGTAGAACCGCCAAATAATTTAAGACCTGCATTAATTTGAAAACCAGTACCATCAGTTTCAATAAGCTCAGCATTTACTTTTTTTGCGTAACCTTCAGTCCAAGCATGAGAATGCAGAGAACTTAAATCACTTGGATTTATTGCAAGTGAAATAACAGGAAGAGTGTGATTTTCATTAACAATATATGAATATGTATTTATATCACTTTTTAACTTTCCTGCTTCTTTACTCATTACTCTTAAAACAGTAGTCGTCTTAATAGTAAGAGGACTACTGTAAACTTTTGATGATGTTGTTGGTTCTGAACCATCCATCGTGTAATATATGTTCCCACTACCGGTTAGTTTTATTGATAAGTTTTTGGTATCATTATATGTCCCACTTTTTTCAGAAGAAAATGGTGCATAAGATACACTTTGTGTTCCACTACCATTTTTACTGCCAGGTGTTGGGGTACTAAAATAATACGTTCCATAATCAGAAGATCTACCAAAAGAATAACCTAATGGTATGTCTGATAAAAACAAAGAGTCAATCACTTTATTTGATTTACTTAAATATATACTTTGTACATCTGATAATTTAAAATTACTATGTTTATATTTGCTATTAGATAAAGCAGTATTACCAGAAGCTATAATAACATAATATTCTCCTTTTTTTAATTCATACTTAGGTAAAGTATATGCACACATATTATCAGTATTTGTTGTTAAACAATATTCTGATAGTTCAATTGTTTTATCACTATTATTATATAGCTCTAGCCAATCATAATAATTTCCGCCGTTTTGTGGTAAATATTTATAATTTAAATTCATTGCTTCATTAATAATTAGGTCTTTAGGATTAGTTAAATATTTCTTTTGAAAAGATTTAATTCCATCTACTGTGTTTTCATATCCCGGACTAATACTTACTCCTTTTAGAAAATTATTTCCTTGTTTAATATAAGCAGTTCCGTTAGTTATATTTTCATATTTAACTTTATCAACTATCTGTCCTTTGTTATTAGCAAGAATTGCATATCCATTTTCATTTTTAAGTTTAAATGAAGTACTTAAATCACCATCATAACTACTAGTTCCTGATGTAAAAACAACAATTGATTCATTTGGTGATAATGATTTCTTTGGAAATTGCCATTTAAAAGGTGCATCTTCGCTATTAGAAAGACTGTAATTAGTAATATTAATTGTTTTATCACTAATATTTTTAATTTCTATATAACCACTAAAGTCACCAGTTAAATTCTTAAAGTTTCCTTTGTTATGTGGTAAAATTTCTGTTATTATAACGCTTTTTTCAT
>JAAZDL010000026.1 GCA_012512795.1 Mycoplasmatota bacterium | reverse complement strand
CCAATAGTGTTAACGCTATTTGGAATAGTTAGAGTTAATAAATTATTGCCTCGAAACGCATAATCGCCAATGTATCTAACAGTATTTGGAATAGTTACACTTGTTAGAGCCTTTTTTTGAACAATATAATAATATGCTCCGCTTATAAAAGCACCCTCTTCTATAGCTACTACTGTTTTTCCATTAATAGTATCAGGTATTACAACATTTAGTGAACAATTAGGGTTTTTAAAATTATATTGATAAATTGCTGTTTCTCCAGGGCCATAGTCATTATAATCATAATAGAACTTATCACCACCATTATAAGGCTCACCGTTATCACGATAAAATTGAACATCTTCTTCACTTGTTATAAAACATTCATCAGAAGATGAATAACCTAAAGTACACTCTTCTCTATCAATTTTACTTATTTGTATTTCACTTGATCCTAAAAACTTTAATGCACAGTATTTTCCATTATGAAATGCTAATGCTGTATCTCCTGTTGCTGTAATCATTAACTGCCCATGTTCTGGTTTATGTCCTGTTAGATTCATCTCAATATTTCCATCAGTTGTTTGAACTCCATTTTCAAAATAGTATATTGTTTCAGTTGGACTATCTGTTGCCATTTTAGATGCCATATAACTATTCTCAGCTGCTTTGTTTATATTTCTTGCTTCTTGAAGAAATACTTTCATTTGAGCATCATTATACATTTTTAGTATATTTGGAAGTGCTATAATTATTAATATTGCTAATATTGCAATAACTGCTAGTAGTTCTACAAGTGTAAACGCATTTTTTTTCATATTTTGTTTCTCCTATTATCATAATTAGTTTATCATTTTATTTGTTTTTATTCAAGAAAAAATTTATTTAATAAAAAAATATGATTAATCATATTCTTTTTTACTAAATATACAACCACAATAATCTTGTCTATATAAATCATATTCTTTAGATAGTTCAATACTTCTTTTATAACCGTTTTTCTTTTTAAAATCCGAATATAAATAAGATACATCATACTTATTTTCGAGTCTTTTACCTAAAAAATTTATTATCTTAGCATCTTTATGAGGGCTTATAGTAAGAGTAGTACAAAAATAATCGAAATTTAACTCTTTAGCTACTAAAGCTGTTTGCTCTAGTCTAAGGTTATAACATTTAATGCACCTTCTATTTCCTTCTTTTTCGTTTTCTAAACCTTTTATATATTCATAATATTTTTGTGGTTCATACTTTCCTTCGATAAGTTTAATATCACTTTTTTTACTAAGTAAGTTAATTATTTTAACTTGTTCATTTAGTCTTTTAGTGTACTCTTCTTCACTATCAATATTAGGATTATAATAATATATAGTAATATTAAAATACTTAGATAAATACTCTAAAACATAACTACTACAAGGACCACAACAAGAATGAATTAAAATAGATGGTTTTTTATTTAAATTTTCTATAATTTCTTCAGTTACTTTATTATAATTCATATTTTATATTTTATTCTCATCTATAGCAATTTTAATATTTTCTTTTAAATCAAATGTTGCATTTGAATAATCAGAAGTATTAGTCCATACTTTAACTATATATGTTGCGGAAGTATCAGTATAATCTTTCATTCTTATTAGTATATTCTCATCTTTTAAAACAAGATCTGTTTTATTAACCGCATTAAGTAAAACTTTCTTAACAGTTTCAATATCACTATTATACTTAACTGAAACATTCATCTCTAACATTCTAGTTTTATTCGCAGTGAAGTTTGTTATATTTGAATTAGATAAACTTCCATTAGGTAATTGAATAGTTTTATTATCAGAAGATATCGCAGTAGTATAAAAT
>JAAZDL010000025.1 GCA_012512795.1 Mycoplasmatota bacterium | reverse complement strand
TCAGTATCAGGTGGTAAATATTATGGAGGTATTCCAAGTATTGATAGTATTGATCAAATTTCAGTTGATAATGTGCTGGAAGGTGGTTATGAAAACTTATCTTGCGATTCAAGTTTTGATTGTGCTGAAAACCCTTTTGATTCTAATACTCTTAAATATAAAATATTATCAGACAATTGTGTTTTTCCTGATGATATTAGAAGTACATTTGTATCAAACGAAAATGGAATTGACTTTACAAAAAGTAATGATAGTTGTTACTTTTATGAAGATTCAAATAATAATTACCAAAGATGTGATTCTAATGGTAAAAATAATAATGGAAAAGGAGTATACTATGCTACTGATTCTAATATGACTGAAGGGGGAGAAACAGTATATTATTATAGAGGAAATATAAATAATAATTATGTTGTATTCTCTGGATATTGTTGGAAAATAGTTAGAACTACAGAAGATGGTGGGATTAGATTATTTTATTGGGGTAATGCTAGTTCAAATAATACTTGTAGTAATAATGCAAGTCCTATAGCATATTCGAGATTTAATAATACATATGGTGATAATTCTTATATAGGATATATGATGGGATTAAATAATTCATGTACAGCAGGTTCTTGCTTAGGATCTTCAAATTCAACTTCATATAATCAAGCACATTCAAATACATATAATAGTACAATAAAAAAAGTAATAGATGCATGGTATACTGGAAATAATGCTACTCAAGTTGATTGTTATGCATATGGAGAGACGACTTGTAATTTTTCTCAACTTGATTGGAAATTATCAAACTCATCATATTTGATTTCTGATACTCCTTATTGTAATGATAGAACTGTTGCGCCTGGAAGAGAACTTTATGAAATAACATTTACAACTTTAGGATATGGAACAAATGCAACATTATATAACGTAGTAACTAGATTAGGTCTTGGAAATACATCGTATTATTCGGACAATAATAATAATCCTTCGTTTGTATGCAGTAGAAAAAATGATAAGTTTACTGTAAGTAATAATGACGGAAATAGATCACTTACTTATCCGGTAGGATTAATAACGTCTGATGAAGTTATATTTGCTGGTGGATCAAGTTATTACAATAATAATCAAACACATTATCTAGTTACAAATGAAACATATTGGACTATGAGTCCTCATGGCTATCATAATCAAATGTCAGCTGTTAATATTGTTTATTCAGATGGAGCTCTTGATAGTGCTTTTGAAGTAAGTGAAGAACTTGCGGTTTTCCCGGTTATTACACTTAATCCGAGTGTGCGTGTATTACCTTCTGGTACTGGAACTACTAGCAAACCGTATATTATAGCTATAGATTAAACAAATTGTTTAAAATGTGTTTACAAATTATAAAATGTGTTGTATAATCAATAACATTGAAGTGACCAACGACAGTAAGTACACAAATAAATCTTACCGAGGAAATAATTAACATTTTAAATGTAAGTTTCCTTGTGGAAACTTTTTAAATATATGAAAGGAGACTATTTATGGCAAGTAAAGAAATTCTCAAACAAAAAGAAGCTGTAGTTAGTGAAATTAGTAATAAGATAGATAATGCTAAAACATTTTTGTTATTAGATTATCAAGGACTTAAAGTTACTGAAGTAGCTGAACTAAGAAGAAAGTTAAGAGAAGTAAATTCTGATATAAAAGTTTATAAAAATACTCTTATGAACATTGCATTAAAAAATAAGAATATTAATTTAGATGATTATATGGAAGGACCAAATGCTTACCTTTTTGCAGATTCTATTATAGAGCCAATTAAAATTGTTAGTAAGTTTGCTAAAGAACATCCTGCTTTAGAAATCAGAGTTGGATGTATTGATTCAGAAATTGTTGATTTAAAAACAATTAATGAGTATGCTACTATACCTAGTATGGAAGGACTACTTACAATGTTTGCTGGTGGGTTAATGGAACATGTAAGAAATTTAAGTATAGGACTTAATTTATATGCTGAAAAGTTAGAAGAAGGAGGAAATAACTAATGGCAAAGATTGCAAATAAAGATATTATTGAAGCGTTAAAAGAAAAAACTATTTTAGAAGTTAAAGAATTAGTTGATATGATGAAAGAGGAATTTGGTGTTGATCCAAGTGCTGTAGCTGTAGCTGCTGCTCCTGTAGCAGAAGCTGAAAGTGCTAGTGCTAGCGCAACTAAAACTGTTTCATTAAAAGAAGCAGGAGCTCAAAAATTACAAGTAATTAAAGTAATTAGAGAAGCTACAGGTTTAGGATTAAAAGAAGCTAAAGATATCGCTGATGCTGGTGGAAGCGTAAAAGAAAATATTCCATCAAGTGAAGCAGATGAATTAAAAGCTAAATTAGAAGAAGCTGGAGCTACTGTAGAATTAGTATAAATTATAAATAAGCCTTACGTAAAGGCTTTTTTGCGTTTTAAGATATGCTAAAAAAAGGAGGATTTATATGAGCCATTATTTTGAAAATGATTTAAACTTAAAAAGTGAAATTAGAGAAATAAATTATAAATATGAATCTTCTTTTTTTATATTTTATTCTGATAATGGTGTTTTTAGTAAAAAGAATATTGATTATGGAAGCAAGTTACTTTTAGAATCGTATTTAAAAGAAGAAGAAGAAAATAAAAAAGTATTAGATTTAGGTTGTGGTTATGGTTTTATTGGAATAGTTATATCAATAGTAAAAAAATCAAATGTTGATTTAATTGATATTAATAAAAGAGCTGTACACCTTACTAATAGAAATATCAAGAGATATAAAGAATTTAATGGTAAGGCTTTTATAAGCGATGCTTATGAAAACATAACTGATAAATATGATACGATAATTACTAATCCACCCATAAGAGTTGGTAAAGAAAAATTGTTAGAAATAATAAATGGTTCTTTTGAGCATTTAAATAAAAATGGTTCTTTATACTTTGTTATACGTAAAGATCAAGGTGCATTATCTATTAAAAAAGGCTTAGAAGAAACTAAAAAAGTAGAATTAATTAGTAAAAGTAAAGGATATTTTGTATTTAAAATTAAAAAAGTGTGAAAAATTTGACATTTGGACTTGAAAGTTGTTGACTTGTTGACTGTGTTTGTGCTAATATTTTATATTGCAGTACATTGTTTTATATTTAAAATTTGTGTTCTTTAAAAATTTAGGATTGGGGTGAAAAAGTGGCTTACAAAACATTGAAATTTGGTGACCATAGAGAAAGAAGAAGTTTCTCAACTAAACGTAGTACGTTAGAACTTTCGAATCTTTTAGAAGTTCAAAAAGATTCATTTGACTTATTTTTAAAGGAAGGAATAAAAGAAGTATTTGAAGATATTTTCCCAGTGGAAAGTTTTTCAGGATCTTTATCACTAGAATTTGGTGATTATTATTTTGAAGCGCCTAAATATACTGTTAAGGAAAGTAAGGAACGTAAAGTAACTTATGCAGCTCCTTTAAAAGTTAAGGCAAGACTTTTTATAAATGAAACTGGGGAAGTAAAAGAACAAGAAGTATTCTTAGGTGATATGCCTTTAATGACTGATACAGCATCTTTTATTATAAATGGTGCGGAAAGAGTAATAAACTCTCAGTTAGTAATGGGACCTTCTTGTTATTATAAAAATGAAATAGACAAAAATGGTAGAAATATTATTTCAAGTGAAGTTAGACCTAATAAAGGTACTTGGTTAGAATACGAGTTAGATGCTCGTGGTATTTTGTATGTAAGAATAGATAGAACTAGAAAAGTAACTGTAACTACTTTACTTAGAGCTTTAGGTTTATCTAGCGATGAAGATATTTTAGAATTATTTGGTAAAGATGAGTATTTAATTAATACATTAGAAAAAGATTCTACTAAAAATACAGATGAAGCTTTAATCGAAATATACGAAAAGTTAAGACCAGGAGAACCTGCAACTTTAGATTCAGCAAAGAATCAATTGATAGTTAGATTTTTTGATAAGTTTAGATATGATTTAGGTAAAGTTGGAAGATATAAATTTAATAGAAAACTAAATGTTTTAAATAGACTTCTTAATAACAAGATAGCTCAAGATATAAAAATCAATAAAGAAGTTATTGTTAAAAAAGGAACTGTTATAACAAAAGAAATACTAGAGAGTATTAGACCTTACTTTAACGAAGGATATGCTGTTAAAGAAGTTAAAATAAATGAAGAGTTAGATACATACAATAAAGTACAAGAAATTTTAGTGTATGCTAATGATGATTCCAATAAAATTATAAAAGTTATAGGTAATGATCAAACTATTGATTCAAGACGTCTTACTATATCAGATGTGTATGCATCTTTATCATATTATATGACTTTGATATATGGAGTAGGTAGTTTTGATGAAATAGATCATTTAGGAAATAGACGTGTTCGTCAAGTTGGTGAGTTAATACAACAACAATTTAGAATTGGTGTTGCTCGTATGGAAAGACAAATAAGAGATAAAATGTCTACTCAAGAAATAGATGCTGTAACTCCTAAAAGTTTAATTAATATTAGGCCTGTAACAGCTGCATTAAAAGAGTTTTTTGGTAGCAGTCAATTATCTAAATTTATGGAACAAATAAATCCTCTTTCTGAACTTAATGATAAACGTAGATTAAGTGCTTTAGGTCCAGGTGGATTATCTAGAGATAGAGCTGGAATGGAAGTTCGTGATGTTAACCCTTCTCATTATGGTAGAATATGTCCGATAGAAACTCCGGAAGGACAAAATATTGGGTTAATAACATCTCTTGCAAGTTATGCAAGAATAAATGAATATGGATTTATAATGACTCCATATAGAAAAGTTGTTAATGCTAAAATGTTAGATGAAATAGTTTATATGACAGCTGATGAAGAGGAAGACTATTATATTTCACAAGCTACTATTGAAGTAGATGCAAAAGGAAATATAACTGATGAATCTGTACCTGTAAGATTTGCTGGAGACAACTTAATAGTTTCTAGTGATAAAGTAAACTTTATTGATGTTTCTCCATCACAAATAGTTTCTGTAACAACAAGTATGATTCCTTTTATGGAACATGATGATGCTAATAGAACATTGATGGGTGCTAACATGCAACGTCAAGCGGTACCATTATTAATAACAGAGGCTCCAATTGTAGGAACTGGAGTTGAGGCTGCTATAGCTAGGGATTCCGGATGTTCTGTTGTTAGTGATATAGATGGAGTTATAGAATATGTAGATGCTAACAAAATAATTGTTAAAGGATTAACTGAAAAAAGAATTTATGAATTAATAAGATATCAAAGAAGTAACAATGAAACTTGTTATAATCAAAGACCAATTATTCATAAAGGTGATGAGGTTCACAAAGGAATGGTTATTGCTGATGGACCATCTACTGATATGGGAGAAATAGCTTTAGGTAAAAATGTAGTAGTTGCATTTATGACTTATAATGGTTATAACTATGAAGATGCTGTTATTCTAAATGAAAGAGTAGTAAAAGATGATGTTTTTACATCTATTCATATTGAAATGAAAGAAGTAGAATGTAGAGATACAAAATTAGGACCTGAAGAATTTACTCGTGATATTCCAAATATAAGTGAAGATGCTCGTAAGAATCTTGATGAAAATGGAATAGTTAGAATTGGTACAGAAGTTAAAGAAAATGATATATTAGTTGGAAAAGTTACTCCAAAAGGAATGCAAGAACTATCTAGTGAAGAAAAATTATTGCATGCAATATTTGGAGAAAAGACTCGTGAAGTTAGAGATACTTCATTACGTGTTTCACATGGATGTTCAGGTATTGTACATGATGTTCAAGTATTCACAAAAGAAAGTTCTGATGAATTACCAGCTGGCGTAAGTAAAGTAGTTCGTGTATATATTGTTAAAAAAAGAAAAATTCAAGTTGGAGATAAAATGGCTGGACGTCATGGAAATAAAGGCGTTTGTTCATTAATTTTACCATCAGAGGATATGCCTTATTTACCAGATGGAACTCCTGTAGATATTATTCTTAACCCACTTGGTGTTCCTTCTCGTATGAACTTAGGACAAATACTTGAATTACATTTAGGTATGGCAGGTAAAAAATTAGGTGTTCATTATGCTACACCAATATTTGATAGTGCAACTGAAAAAGATATTCAAGAAGAAACACTTGAAGCTGGACTTGATAGTGATTATAAAACTTGGTTATACGATGGACAAACTGGTGAAGTGTTTGATAAAAAAGTTGCTGTTGGTGTTATGTATATGATTCGTTTAGTTCATATGGTAGATGATAAATTACATGCTCGTGCAACTGGACCTTATTCACTTGTTACACAACAACCATTAGGTGGAAAAGCACAATTTGGTGGTCAAAGATTTGGAGAAATGGAAGTTTGGGCACTTTATGCTTATGGTGCTGCTCATATATTACAAGAAGTTCTAACAATCAAATCTGATGATGTAGTTGGAAGAGTAAGAGTATATGAAGCACTTGTTAAAGGAAAACCAATTCCAAGTGCTGGTGTTCCAGAGAGTTTCAGAGTGTTAATTAAAGAATTCCAAGCTTTAGGTCTTGATATTCAAATTATAGATAAAGATGGAACTTTAAAAGATATGAAAGATTTGGAACGTGATGAAGATAAAGATGATATTCCTGTATCTATTGAAGAGATAGGAAGAGAACAAGAAGAAACTGATGAACCTTTAGAGGAGGAAGACATACAAGATGAAGAAGAGGATGATTTAGATTATAAAGAGGAGTATGCTTTAGATACTTTTGGCTCTGATGCATATGAAAGGGGTGAAGAATAATGATAGAAGTTAATGAATTTGATGGAATTCGTATTGGTATAGCTTCACCTGAAAAAATACTTGAATGGTCTTATGGAGAAGTTAAAAAACCTGAAACAATTAACTATAGAACATTAAACCCTGAGCGTGATGGTTTGTTTTGTGAAAAAATCTTCGGACCAACTAAAGATTTTGAATGTACTTGTAAAAAATATAAAAGATTAAGATATAAAAATGTTATTTGTGATAGATGTGGTGTTGAAGTAACTCGAGCTAAAGTTAGACGTGAACGTATGGGACATATAGAACTTGCTAGTCCTGTAAGTCACATATGGTATGCTAAAGGTGTACCTCCTAAAATGGGCTTAGTTCTTGATTTATCTCCAAGAGATTTAGAAGAAGTACTTTACTTTGTAAGTTATATTGTTTTAGATCCAGGAATAGCACCTCTTGTTAAAAAACAAACTTTATCTGATAAAGAATATAGAGCATACTATGAAAAATATGGTGATGGATTTAAAGTAGGAATGGGTGCTGAGGCAATAAAAACATTGCTTTCAGATGTTAACCTTGAAAAAGAAGTTTCTGAACTTAAAAAAGAAGTTGAAAAATCTCAAGGACAAAAGAAATTAAGATTAGTTAAAAGACTTGATTGTTTAAATTCTTTTTATGAAAGTGGTAATAGACCTGAATGGATGATTCTTGATGTACTTCCGGTTATACCACCTGATTTAAGACCTATGATACAACTTCCTGGTGGACGTTTTGCTACTAGTGATTTAAATGATTTATATAGAAGAATTATTAATAGAAATAATCGTCTTAAAAAATTATTAGAACTTGAAGCACCAACTATCATTGTTCAAAATGAAAAACGTATGCTTCAAGAAGCAGTTGATGCTTTAATTGATAACGGTAGACGTGGCAGAAGTGTTCAAGGTGTAGGAAATAGACCTCTTAAGAGTCTTTCTTCTATGCTTAAAGGAAAACAAGGTAGATTTAGACAAAACTTATTAGGAAAAAGAGTTGATTATTCTGGAAGATCAGTTATTGTTGTAGGACCAAATTTAAAAATGTATCAATGTGGTGTACCTAAAGATATGGCACTTGAATTATTTAAACCTTATGTAATGCAACAATTAGTTGAAAAAGAGATTGCTCATAATATAAAATCAGCTAAGAAAATAATAGATACACAAGATGAAAGAGTTTGGGATATAGTAGAAGATGTTATTAAAGAACATCCAGTATTACTTAACCGTGCTCCTACATTACATAGACTATCAATTCAAGCATTTGAACCTGTACTTGTTGGTGGGAAAGCATTAAGACTTCATCCGCTAGTTTGTGGAGGATTTAATGCAGACTTTGATGGTGATCAAATGGCTGTTCATGTTCCTATAACTGAAGAAGCTCAAGCTGAAGCAAGACTTTTAATGTTAGGTGCTAATAACATCCTTGATCCAAAAGATGGAAAACCAATAGTTACTCCATCTCAAGATATGGTACTTGGAAACTATTATTTAACTCTTGAAGTAGCAGGAGAAAATAATGAAGGAAAAGCATATAAAGATGCTAATGAAGCACTTATGGCTTACGAAAGAAGAGAAATAACTCTTCATACTAGAGTGTGTATACCTGTATCATCTTTTAAACATAAAGTTTGGACTGATGAACAAAGAGAAAAATATTTGATAACTACTCCTGGTAAAATTATTTTTAATGAAATTCTTCCGGATACATATCCATATATATCTGAAGGTTCTAAAGAAAATATAGAGTTTTTAACACCGGATAAGTTTTTTATAGAACGTGGTAAAAATTTAAGAGAAGAAGTTGCTTCTAGAAATTTAATACCAGCTTTAGTTAAGAAAGACTTAAGTAGTATAATAGCTCAAATATTTAAAAGATATAAAACTACTGAGACATCTATTATGCTTGATAAATTAAAAGATTTAGGATTTAAATTTAGTACTAAATCAGGTATAACAATATCTCTTTCTGATATTCCTGTTAATACTGAAAAACAAGTAATAATAGATGAAACTAGAGAAACAATTGAACAAATAAATAAACAATTTAAACGTGGTCTTATAACAGATGAAGAAAGACATAATAAAGTAATTAAACTTTGGACAGATGCTACTGCTACTGTACAAGGAAAATTAAGTGAATTATTAAAATCTGATACTGAAAGTCCTCTATCTATGATTATTAACTCTGGAGCAAGAGGTTCAGCAAACCAATTAGGTCAATTAGCTGGTATGCGTGGAATTATGGCAAAACCAGATGGTGGTCAAGTAGAAATACCTATCTTAGCATCATTCCGTCAAGGGTTAGATGTTCAAGAATTCTTCTTATCAACACATGGTTCTAGAAAAGGAACAGCTGATACAGCGTTAAAAACAGCTGATGCAGGTTATTTAACTAGAAGACTTGTTGATGTAGTTCAAGATATAATTGTTCGTGAAGAAGATTGTGGTACAATTCAAGGTTTAGAAGTAGAAGCTTTCATTGATGAAAAAAGCGGAACTACAATTGAAAGTTTTAGAGATAGAATTGTTGGTAGATATTCTAATCAAAAAGTATTGCATCCTGAAACTAAAGAAGTTCTTATTGACAAAGGAGCATTAATTACTGAAAGAATTGCAGATAAAATATGTGATTCCGGTATTACTAATATTGAAATAAGAAGTGTTCTAACATGTAAAAGTAGTAATGGAGTATGTCAAAAATGTTATGGGCTTAATTTAGCAACTGGAAATGTTGTTGAAATAGGAGAAGCAACAGGTATTATGGCTGCTCAATCTATTGGAGAACCTGGTACACAGTTAACAATGCGTACTTTCCATACTGGTGGTGTTGCATCAGCTGTTGATATTACACAAGGTCTTCCAAGAGTTGAAGAACTATTTGAAGCTAGAATTCCAAAAGCAAAAGCAACTATAGCAGAAATTGATGGAAAAATCACTAAGATAAGTGAAGAGAAAAATAGATATAAGATTTATATAACTAATGATGTTGAAACTCGTGAACATGTAACTCAATATAATTCAAAACTTAAAATAGAAAAAGGTGATTTAGTAGTAGCTGGAGATCCTTTAACTGAAGGAAGTATTTCTCCAAAGGAATTACTAGCTGTTACTGATCCAACAACTGTTCAACAATATATACTTAAAGAAATTCAAAAAGTATATAAGAGTCAAGGTGTTGATGTTAATGATAAACATGTTGAAACTGTAGTTAAGAGAATGATTACAAAAATTAAGATAGTTGAACCTGGAGATACTTCATTAATAGAAGGACTAGCTGTTCCACTAAAAGAATTCACAGAAGCTAACAAACCTGTTATACTTGCAGGTAAAGTACCAGCAACTGGTAAACCAATTATGCTCGGTATAACAAAAGCTTCACTTGAAACTGATTCATTCTTATCAGCTGCATCATTCCAAGAAACAACAAGAATCTTAACTGACGCTGCAACTCGTGGCAAAGTAGATATGTTAAAAGGTCTAAAAGAAAATGTCATTTTAGGTAAATTGATTCCAGCAGGAACTGGCGCTTCTCAATATAATAATATTGAAGTAATGCTTAAAAATGAGCTTTTAGATGATGATGCTGCCGAAGTATTAGAAGAAAAATTTTTAACAGATGATATTAATGATCAGATAGTTGAAAACATGAACGAAGAAATAAAAGAATAACTTAATGTTATTCTTTTTCTTATCCTTTAAATTATTAGTATAATTTGATATAATTTTTATATACTTAAAAGAGGTGAAAATAATGTTTGAAAATTTAAGTGATAGATTACAAAAAGTTATAAGTAATATAAAATCTCATGGAGTAATTAATGAAGATAATATATCTGATATGATGAGAGAAATAAGACTATGTTTATTAGAAGCAGATGTTAATATAAAAATAGTACGTGAGTTTACTGATAAAGTTAAAGAAAAAGCTTTAGGAGAAGAAGTTAGAAAAAGCATTAAACCGGGAGAGTTATTTGTTAAAATCTTAAAAGATGAACTAGTTGATTTACTTGGTGGAGATAATAGTCCTCTTGTTATTGATAAAAAGTTAGTAGTTACTA
>JAAZDL010000024.1 GCA_012512795.1 Mycoplasmatota bacterium | reverse complement strand
GCCCTGTATCAGCAAATGAGTTTTTCTCTCATCCTATATTTAACGTTGTTTTATATAATAATGTGGGAAAAACAGAATATAAAAGGTTATTTGATATATTTAAAGTTCCTAATATATCATTAAAAGATTATACTGATATAACTATGCCATTTGATAATGTATTTAAAAGTAGAAATTATACTAATTTTGAAATAAATAGTGGTGATGTTATTTCTAAAAATAAACTTAGTTTAAATTTTGAATTAGATTTTGATTATGATTTATTAATATCTTCAATACCAAAAGAAATGTTTAATGAAAAGTGTTTAAATAAAACAACTAAAGAATTAATAACTAATTTATCTTTTTTATATGAAATAGATCCAGTAACAATGGCTGATTTAATAAGAGCATCTTTAAATGAAAAAGGAAATATTAATAAAGAAGATTTAAGAATAAATGTAAGTAAATTTTATAGATTTAATAATGATAATAGATTACCTAGTTTATTATTTAAAAGTCAACCTGAGTATTTAAAAGATGCTAGTGGGAATAATAGCAAAAGAGGAAGAATAATTAAAGTATTTGAAAATCATTCTCCATATGAATTTCTAAAAACTAAATATAAAGGTGCTAAACCAACTGAAAGAGATATGAAAATATTAGAGAGTCTACTTATAGATTTAAAACTTAATCCAGCAGTTGTAAATGTACTTATAGATTATGCTCTTAGAACAAATAACAATAAATTAGTTAAAAATTATATAGAAACAATTGCTGGTCAGTGGAAAAGAAATGGAATAGAAACTGCTGATGAAGCAATGACAATAGCTGAGAAAGAACATAAGAAAAAATATAAGAAAAAAGAAAAAGTTGAAGTTATTCCTTCATGGTTTAATGAAAATATCGCTGATAGTGATAATAATACTGAAGAAAACGAAGACTTTAATAAATTTATAGAGGAGTTTAGAAAATGATTAAAACTAACAATTTTATTAAAAAAGGTAAAAAAGCAATACAAGATGATTTAAGAAGAGAGTTTGTACTTGCTAGTAAAGATCCTGATTTTGTTAAATTATGTGCTAGATTAAAGTCAAAAGATGAAATACTTATGAAATATACTTCTAAACTTGAAACTAGTGTCTTAGAGCTTAAAAATTGCGCTAAATGCAAAGGATTAAACTATTGTTCAAATGAAGTTAACGGACATGTATATTATCCAGTTAATAAAGGAGACTTTATAGAATTTATATATAAACCATGTAAGCACTATAAAAAAGAAGTTACAACTAATCAAACTAAATTCTTTGAAACTCCTAGAATACTTATGAATGCATCTTTAAGTGAATTATTTAATGAAAAAGAAAGAAATAATATTATAAAATATATAAAAAATTTTTTAAAACAAAAAATTAATAATGAACAAGTAAAAGGTTTATATTTAAGTGGATCATTTGGTAGTGGCAAGTCATACATTTTAAGTGCATTATTAAATGAACTATCGAATAAAGGATTCACTACCGCTAATGTATATTATCCATCACTTTTAAAAAGACTTAAAGCTTCGTTTAATGATTATAACTATGATGAAGTAATTGATGAAATAATGAAAACTGACATATTACTTTTAGATGATATAGG
>JAAZDL010000023.1 GCA_012512795.1 Mycoplasmatota bacterium | reverse complement strand
ATTACTGAATTTAATAATCTTAATATTATTTCTTTTTTCATATTGATTATTGGAGATAAAGCCTCAGCAGTCATTTCTTTATCAACAACATGATAAGGATTTTTCATATCTTTAGTTCTATCTTTACTTAAATAAGCTATAACAGTATAACTATTTACATCTTTAGCAAGTATTTCTCCACTTCTAGAAAATATACTACCACGTTTAGCATATATTGTTTTTTTAGTAGTATCTCTTGCTTTAGCAAAATCAGTTAAAGATTGACCATCTACTTTTATATTACCTGTTGCTATATAAATTACATTACCAATAATACATAAAAAAATAAAAACAACAATAATTAAAAATATTATATCTATTTTAACTATTCTTGTTTTTTTCATTAACTTGCACCTCTTATTCTGAAATTACTCTAATATTACTATTATTATACTCCAATCCAAACGTATCCGCAACTTCTAATGCATTATCTAAAGAAGCTAGTTCATTTATTTTCATTTGCATACCTAGATTAAGTTTTTCTTGAGATTCGATTCTAGATTTTAATCTTTGTAAATCAGCATTACTTGATTGAACTCTAGCACTAAACACAAAATTAGTTAGTAAAAACATTAAGAAAAAGAAAACTATTCCAACTTTTAAATAACCTTCACCCTTAACTTTAACTATCCTTTTTTGTTTCATTACCTTGTCCTTTCAATTACTCTTAATTTTGCACTTCTACTTCTATTATTTTCTTTTATTTCTTCACCACTTGGTGTTAATTTTATTATTTTTTTAGCTTTAGCTTTCATTTCTTCTGGAACTATCGGTAACTTTTTAGAATTATTATCATCACTACATAACTCTTTAAATACTTTAGCAACTATTTTATCTTCTAGTGAATGAAAAGTTATTACTGATAATCTTCCGCCAACTTTTAGTAGTTCAAATGCATCTAATAAAGATTCTTGAAGTATACCAAGTTCATTATTAACTTCAATTCTTATTGCTTGAAATACTTTTCTTGATGGATGTGTCATATTTCTATAACTTATTGGTACGCTATTTTTAATAACTTCTGATAATTCTAATGTTGTATTTATTGGTCTGTTAGAAACTATTGATTTAGCGATACTTTTTGAATATTTTTCTTCTCCATATTTATAAAATATTTCTATAAGCTTTTCTATATCATATTCATTTACTACTGTCCAAGCATCTAGTTTATTTTCTTTGTCCATTCTCATATCAAGCCTTGCATTTTTATGAAAACTAAATCCTCTAATATCATCATCTAACTGTGGAGAACTTACACCTAAATCAAACATAATTCCATCAACTTTTTCATTTATATTTTCTTTCATATTAGAAAAGTTGCTTTTTATGATTTTATAATTATCCGCTATAGATGATAACTTCTTATTTGAATATTCTATTGCTTCAATGTCTTGATCAAAGGCGAAAAGAAACCCCTTTTTATTCAATTTCTTTAATACCTCGCCAGAGTGCCCTGCATATCCTAAAGTAGCATCTATATACACTCCATTTGATTTAACATTTAAATAATTTATTACCTCTGATAATAATACGCTTTTATGCTTCATAATTTCCACTATCGAAAATATTTTCAGTTATTTCTTCTAAAGATTCAGCATTATCAGCCATGTATTTATCAAATTCTTCAAGACTCCATATTTCTAGTCGTTCATTTACGCCAATAATCACACATTCTTTAATGATATTGGCGTAATGAACTAACGGTGAGGTAATATTAATTCGACCTTGTTTATCGAATTCATTTTGAGAAGCTCCACCAATGAAAGTTCTTTCAAAAGCCCTTACATTTTTTTTGGTAAATTGTAGAGTACTTACTTTTTGCATTATTTTATTCCATTCATCTAATGAATAAATAAATAAACATTTATCAAGTCCTTTGGTTATTACAAATCTATCTCCTAGTTCATTTCTAAACTTTGAAGGTATTATTAATCTTGATTTCTCATCAATATTATGATGATATTCACCCATTAACATGATAGTAACACCCCACTTTCCACCACTTTATTTCACTTCCTACCACTATATTACTATTAAATAAGTTATTTGTAAATAGTTTTTTATCATTTTTTTGTAAAATTGATGTAAACAAAAAAACAGGTATTTACCTGTTTTTATTATATATGTCTTTCTTCTCCTAGAGTGACTTCTTCAAATATTGGTATTCCCATGTGCATTGTAACACCATAATATACTTTTTCTTTATGATTATATCCAATAGCAGTTTCGTTTGATAAGCTTACTGGTGAATTATTAATTTGATAATCAATATTGTATTGTTTCATTAAGTTAAGAACAATATCAGTATTTGCAGTATCAGTGTGACGTGATAATAATACATCAGCACTGAGTATTTTGCCTTCAGATTCTTCTAGATGTTTCTTTAATTTATCTATCTTAACATCTCCAGCATAATAAGCTTCAATATGAAACAAAGTTGTGGACTTATCTTCATGAGTTAATACTGCCATACAACTATAAAGATCTCTAGTATAAACAATTGGATGTGCCGCAACTT
>JAAZDL010000022.1 GCA_012512795.1 Mycoplasmatota bacterium | reverse complement strand
TAATAGAGATGTATCAAAAGATAGTAGAGTCTTAGGAAATTTTATGGAATCTGATGTAGTTGGAAGAGTAGGATTTAGATTTTATCCTTTTGATAAAATTGGTATTATAAAATAAATTGACACTTTTATGTGTCTTTTTTTTAATTAGTTGTAAGAACATAGATAATTTGTTAAAATATATATAATAAAGGAGATGTTATATTTGGAAAATAGTAAAAAAAGAACTAATAAAAAAATTATTAATAATTTAAAACTTCTTTTTTTAGTTTTAATTATATTATTAATTTCCCTATATATATACTCTAATAATAAAAAAGTTGCTTTTTTCTCATATAACGAAAACAGCCAAGTTGATTACTTAGTTTATCTAAAAGAAAATGATTATTATGAAACAAATTTCTTACCAAAAGGTATGCAATATATTGCATCAGCTATAGATTATATGGATGTTACTTTTAATTATAATTTTAAAACTAATGATGACTTTAATTATAATTATAATTATTACATAAATGCTAATGTTAAAGTTTTTGAAAAAGGTAACGAGTCAAATATAATATATGAGAAAACAGAGAAATTACTAACTCCTATTATTATAAAAGATAAAAAAAATAATGAATTTAATATAAAAGAAAATATTAAAATAGATTATGGCAAATATAACTCACTTGTTAGAAGTTTCAAAACTGATTATAATATTATTGCTGATAGTAATATTACATTAACTTTATTTGTCAATATAGATGGCAAATATGAAGAATTTGAAGATAAAATAATTAATAATAGTAAAACAAATATAGTTATACCACTTTCAGAGCAAACACTTAATATAAAAGTAATAAATAATGATATTAAAAATAATGAAATAGTAAAAAAGACTGAAACTAAAAGTATTATAGGTTCTGTTCTTTATAACTTATCAATTTTCCTTTCTGTGGTTTCTCTTATAGTAGTATTAAATATTATTATTACTATTATTAAAGAATCATCAAGAAAGACAGTTTATCAAAAAAAGATTGATAAACTATTAAGAGAGTATGATCGTGTTATAGTAGAAGTAAAATCAAGCATAATAAAATCAGATGATACTAATTTTATAATGGTTAAGACTTTTGAAGAACTCCTTGATGTATCTGATAGATTAGAGCAACCGATATTACATTATGAAAATGATGAAGAAGTAAGAAGCCAATTTATTGTTAGAGATGACAAAGATACTTATTTTTATGTTGTTGACTCTAAAAACATGGACAAATAATTATGAAAAGATTAAATATATATTCTGAAAATTTTAAACATAATTTTTCTTTTAAAATAAAAACCATTTATATATTATTAATGTTTTCAATTTTATTTATAACTATAGGATATTCTGCTATTAATAAAGAATTAAATATCACTGGTACTGCCCAATTAAATCCTGAACTTACTGAGATAAGATTTACAAATTGTGTATATAAAAGTTCTACTAACGGAGGAATAGAGGATTATCCTTGTTATATATTTGATAATATTCTTAAAACAGGAATAACTCTTCCAAATGCAAATTCAACAGTAACATACCAGTTAACAGTTACTAATTTTTCTAGTATAGCTATGTTACTTAATACAATTGTTAAACTTAATTATAATAATAATGATATAGAATATTCTTTAACTAATATAAAACTTAAAGATTCTATAAGTGGAATAACAAGTAAAACTTTTGATTTAACATTCAAATATAGCTCTGGAGTAGGTCAAAACACTTCTTTAGGTAGTCAACTACACTTTAAATATACAAAAGATACACCTGTGCTTATAGCTGGTATAACAGGAGGGGCTACTACTAAATTCTTAAACGGTCCAATTATTAGAAATGAAATTGAAAGTATTGCTATTGTTGATAATAAAACAGTTCCAGCGGATGCTATAGGATATTTTGACGTGTCATATAAAAAAAACAATAGTGTCATTGCTTGGTATAAAGATACTGATAGTAATGGTTTATATGAATTTTATATTGGTGGAGATGGTGGGGTTTCTGCTAATTCGAGTTCTATTTCATTATTTTCAAATTTAGTTAATTTAAAGACATTTGATTTAACTTATCTTAATACGGCTTTAGTAACATCTATGTATGGTTTTTTTGGAGGATGTTCATCGTTGGAAGAATTGGATTTAAGTAATTTTGACACTGGGCTAACTAGTAATATGGCATCTATGTTTAATGGAACAACAAACTTAGAACTTATAGATTTTTCAAATTTAGATATGTCAAAAGTACAAAATATGACTGAAATGTTTAAAAACTCAGGTGTTAAAACAATAAAATTTAGCAATACCTCAGCCACTACTAATTTAGTTAATATGAGTAGTATATTTTTAAATACAGCAAATTTAGAAGAAATAGTATGGGGTAATTTTAGTACTTCAAACGTTACAACTATGACAAGTTCATTTTCAGGTACTGGAATGGAAATTTTAGATTTAAGCCATTTTAATACTAGTAATGTTACAACAATATACGGAATGTTTTATGCAGCTAAAAACTTAAAAACTTTAATTATAAATAACTGGGATGTAACAAATATAACTAACATGCAAAACTCTTTTGCCTCTACTTCATTATTAGAGGAAATTAATTTAAGTGGATGGAATATGAATTCCGTTACTAATCTTACATATACTTTTCAAACATGTGCAAAACTTAAGACAATAGATATGAGAAGTGCTTTGTTATCTTTTTTAACTAGTTATACTTCAATTGTTAATGGTTCAAATGCTATTGAACAAATATTAGTTAATCAAGAAAATTATGATCTACTTATGGCATCATCTATAGCAACAGCATTTAAAAACAAACTTGTTGTAGTATAAAGTAAAAGTACTATATTATAAAACAACTTGCAAACGGTTTAATATTATTTTATATTTATATTATATACGAATAATCGTAATAAAGGAGAAAAAATGGAAAAAACAAGAACAAGAAAAGTTATTTTACTAGGTATTGTATTATTTGCTGTATTAATAACAAGTGTAGCTTTTGCAGCTATACAGTCTGAACTAAATTTAAAAGGAACTGCTCAATTAAAAGCAGATACGTTTAATGTTCAATTTACAAACTTATCATCAGCTGCTTTAACTGGTAATGCAACTGAAACACAAGCTCCAACTTTGGCTAACTATGCTATACAAACTTTTAAAGTTGAGTTTACTCAAACAGGAGATGCAGTATCATATACATTTGTTGTTGAAAACACAGGAGATATGGATGCTAAAATAGGAACTCTTAATATAGGTACACCTTCATGTAGTTCAACTGATACAACTTTTGCAGCAGCAGTATGTGCTGACTTAACTTATACGCTAACTTACTTGTCAGATGGCAGTGCAGTTGCTTTAGGTGATGAACTTGATGCTGGAGATGATGTTACTATGGTTTTAACTTTATCTTATTTATCTGGAAGCGCTCCTGCGCAAGCAACTGGTGTTGTTGATATAAGTAATCTTGATGTTCAAATGATTTATGTTCAAAATTAAAAAATAAAATGTATTATAAAAGTGGTGATTAAATGAATAATTCTTATATTAGACTATTAATGTTAAGCATATTATTCTTTGTAATCATCATTTTTAATTGTGTATTTAATTTTTTTAATAGTATAACTTTTATTATATTTTTGTTATCTTTTGCTATATTGTCATACTATTTTGTTGGATTTGAAAAAAATAAAAAAAGATATCAAAAAGATATAATTATTTCTATAATTACATTTGCTTTAATATATTATTTAATAACTTATATTTTAGGTATATATGTTGGATTTAATAGAACTGGTTATATAATGCAACTAGTTCCAATAATTAAAAATATTTTACCAGTTATTATAATAATTATATTAGGTGAATTAATACGATATATATTTATAACTAAAGGATCTGTATATAAAAGTATAATTATTTTAACTATAATTAATTTAATACTTTTAGATATAACGCTTCTTATTCATAGTTACAGTTATGGGCCTTTTTTGTTTGTTTTTAGAATAATAGTTCCTAGTATAGGTAAAAATCTATTTTTAACATATGCTACTTATAAAGTAGGATATAATACTACTATAACATATAGAATATTATTTGAATTACCACATTATTTGCTTCCTATATTTCCAACTTTTGGCAATTATTTAGATTCTTTACTTGAATTTTTAGTACCATTTTTATTTATATATATTATTTATAAAAAGTTTGATAATATTTCTAATAAAAAAGTTAAAGTTGAAAATAAACATAAATTTATTAAAATAATTATTTATACAACTTCATCAGTATTTCTTATTATAGTTATTGCTTTAACTAGTGGCCTTTTTAAATATTATGTAGTTACAATTGGTTCTAATAGTATGCATCCTATTATAGATGTGGGGGATGTAGTAATAGTTGAGAAATTAAATAAAGAAGAACTTAATTTATTAGAAGTAGGCGATTTGTTAGTTTTTAAACATGATAATTTAGTTATAATACATAGAATAGTAAATATATTAAAAGTAAATGAAGAAAAATATTATTATACAAAGGGAGATAATAATAAAACACAAGATGGATACCCAATTAAAGAAACTGATGTTATAGGAAGAACAATATTTAAAATAAAATATATAGGATATCCTACTGTTGAGATTAATAAGTTGATAGAAAGAAAAATATAAAATAGAAGTTTTGCTTCTATTTTTAATTAGTTATTGACATATGTCAATAAAGTGGTATAATTTAATTAGTGACATATGTCAACAAAAGGAGGTGTTATTATGCCACGATTTGATGGAACAGGACCAAACCATGAAGGAAGAGGATACTATCGTAATGGAAACAGTTTTTGCGGAAACGGACAAAGATGCGGTAAAGGAAGACCTGGAAGAGTTAGAAGAGTTGGAATGATGCCTAGATGTAAAAGGTATGGACCAATTAATAATGATTTTAGCGAAACGATTACTATGAGTGTTGATGAGTATGAAGCTATAAGATTGATAGATGAATTAGGTTTAAATCAAGAAGAAGCTTCAAATCAAATGAATATTGCTAGAACAACAGTTCAAAGTATTTATGCTACTGCTAGAAAAAAATTAGCTGATTCATTAATTAATCAAAAAGAGTTATATATTGAAGGTGGAAATTTCGAATTAAAAGAAGAAGACAATATATAACCAAAAGCAACATATTGTTGCTTTTTTATTTATCAAAACATTTAATGTGATGATTGTTTGTTATGATATAACCTGTGTGTTATAATATATAAGGATATCGTTATATTGGAGGGATGTTATGAACAAAATTAGACGCAAAATAAATATTTTCTTTACTATGTTTAACAATTATATATCCGTTATTCTAGTAAAACGCTAAACTATTATAGTAAATTGTTAAAAATAATTATGAGTTATCATTATTTAGATAATTCATTGATTTGTTTATTGTTAAGATTAAAATAATGATTAGTTCATTATATATCTTAATTATGGCTTGATTTTACTTTAAGTAAAGGAGGATATATGAAAGATAAGGAACTTATTGTATATAGTAAGTATAGTAAAAAAGATGTTTTTAAAAAATATAAAACATCAATTAAAGGTTATTCTTCAAGGAGAGCTAAAAGATTATTAGCAAAATATGGAAAGAATATTATAGAAGAAGTTAATAAAGAAAGTGACTTAAAAATGTTTATAAAATCTTTCGTAAACTATTTTAATGGATTATTATTTTTTATAGCAATTGTATATTTGTTTACTGATGTAATTTTATCAAACCAAAGCGATTTTTCTGCGATTATTATTTTGTTTATGATTATATTAACAAGCGGTATAATACAATTTGTTCAAGAAAAGAGATCTATGATTTCTTTAAATAACTTAAAAAATATGGTAGTTAATACAACTGCGGTTATTAGAGAAAATAAAGAAAGAGAAATACATTTGAAAAATGTAGTAGTAGGGGACATTATTAAACTATCTGCTGGTGATATTATACCTGCTGATCTTAGAATAATAGAAGCAAAAGATTTATTTGTAAGTCAATCAACATTTACAGGAGAATCAGAACCAGTCGAAAAGTTAAGTAGTAGTCGAAAAACAAATAATATTTTTGAACTTGATAATATATGTTTACTTGGAATGGATGTTATAAGCGGAAGTGCTAAAGGTATTGTAATTGCAACAGGTAATGATACATATCTAGCAAATATGACTAAAGGCATGGAAGAAATAACTGTTGAAACTTCTTTTGATAAAGGTATTAAAAAAGTAAGTTCAATGTTAATTAAGTTTACATTTGTATTAACTCCCGTTGTGTTTTTAATAAATTATTTTGTTAAAGATTCTTTTTTAACTGCATTTACTTTTGCTCTTACAGTTGCAGTTGGTACAACTCCTGAATTGTTACCTATGATTATAAATTCTAATCTAGCTAAAGGCTTAATAACTATGTCTAAAAAGAAAGTTATAGTTAAAAATTTAAATAGTATTCAAAATTTAGGGGCTATTGATATATTATGTACTGATAAAACTGGAACAATAACTGAAGATAAAATTATTTTAGATGAATATTTAAATCCGCTTGGAAAAGAAGATATAGGTGTTCTTAATTATGCATATTTAAATAGTCATTATCAAACGGGACTTAAGAGCTTAATAGATATAGCAATTGTAAATAGAGCACAAAAAAATAAACTAGTTACATCACTTTCTAAATATAAAAAAATTGATGAAATACCATTTGATTTTAATGAAAGAAGAATGTCTGTTGTTTTAAAAAATGAAGACGATAAAACTATATTAATAACTAAAGGAGCTACTGAAGAAATATTGTCTATTTCTAAATATGCCTTAATAGATAATAAAAAAATAAATTTAACTAATGAATTAACAACACAAATAAATAATGTTTCAATAGATTTAAATAAAAAAGGACTAAGAGTTATAACTGTTGCTATCAAAGATATGAATATTAAAGAAGCAGGAGAGTTTAGTAGAAAAGATGAAATGGATATGATTATAGTTGGATTTGTATCGTTTTTAGATCCACCTAAAGAAAATGCTAAGGAAGCTATTAATCTATTAAAAGAACATGGTGTGGAAACTAAAGTAATAACTGGTGATAATGAACTAGTAGCTAAAAATGTTTGCTTTGCTGTTGGCATTGATACTGAAAATACTTTAATTGGCGAAGATATAAAAAATATGACTGATGAAGAGTTAGAAAAAGTGGTAAATAAAACAACATTATTTTCTAAAGTAGCACCGATAGAAAAATCTAGAATCATAAAAGCATTACAAAACAATAATCATGTAGTTGGTTATATGGGAGATGGAATAAATGATGCTCCTGCATTAAAACAAGCAGATGTTGGTATATCTGTTGATACAGGTGTTGAGATAGCAAAAGAGACTGCTAATATAGTTTTATTAGAAAAAAGTTTGTTAGTACTTGAAGAAGGTATAGTTGAGGGCAGAAAAGTATTTTCTAATATAATGAAATATTTAAATATGTCAATTAGTTCTAATGTTGGAAATATGATTAGTTTTATAACAGCAAGTATATTTATTCCTTTTTTACCAATATTACCAATTCAGATTTTATTACAAAACTTATTATATGATTTTTCTCAATTAGGTATATCTCTTGATAAAGTTGATGAAAGCCATTTAAAAGAACCTAAAAAATGGAATATAGATAATATGTTAAAATTTACATTTTGGTTCGGCCCTGTAAGTTCTATTTTCGACTTTATAACATTTAGTATCTTATGGATAGTAATTGGGGCTAATACTGTCTCTAATCAAGCACTATTTCAATCTGGATGGTTTATTATGGGAGTGATATCTCAAACATTCATAATATATGTAATTAGAACAGAAAAAACACCATTTTACAAAAGCAAACCTTCAAAAATATTATTATATTTAACTTTTATAATATCAATAATTGGTATTTCTTTACCTTATCTAAGTATTGGTAAACTATTTGGATTAGTTCCACTTCCAAAAATGTATATATTAC
>JAAZDL010000021.1 GCA_012512795.1 Mycoplasmatota bacterium | reverse complement strand
TTAATGTTATAACTATTTTAACACCGTTTTCTATATTTGTTTCTTCATGATAATCAGCTATACCTTCAATTATTTTATCTCTTACAAGTTCAGCTATTTTATTTTTAAGATCTAGCGTATTAAGCCCATAAGGAACTTCTGTAATTACAATTCTGTTTTTGCTATTTGTTTCTTCTATTTCAGCTTTGCATCTTATAGTTATAATACCTCTTCCAGTTTCGTATGCTTTTTTTATACCACTACTTCCTAAAATTATTCCTCCTGTAGGAAAATCTGGTCCTTTTATATAATCCATCAATTCCACAGAGGAAATTTCAGGATTATCAATATAAGCAACACAGCCGTCTATTACTTCTCCTAGATTGTGTGGAGGAATATTTGTTGCCATTCCAACTGCAATTCCCATTGTTCCATTTACTAAAATATTAGGATACCTACTTGGCAATACAACTGGTTCTTTTTCGGTTTCATCAAAGTTTGAAATAAAATTTACTGTATCTTTATTAATGTCTCTTACTAATTCCAAACTCATTTTAGCAAGTCTAGCTTCAGTATAACGCATTGCTGCAGCACCATCTCCATCCATGTTACCGAAATTACCGTGTCCATCCACTAACATATATCTATAACTAAAGTCTTGAGCCATTCTAACCATTGCTTCATAAATTGAACTGTCTCCATGTGGGTGATATTTTCCCATTACATCTCCAACAATTCTAGCACATTTACGATGTTGTTTATCTGGAGTATATCCTGATTCAAACATAGAATATAAAATACGTCTATGTACTGGCTTTAAACCATCTCTAAGATCAGGTATTGCTCTTGCTACTATAACACTCATTGAATACTCTAAAAAAGAGTTTTGCACTTCAGTTACTATGTTATTTTTTTCTAATTTGTCCATTTTCTCCTCCTAAATATCTAAATTGCTAGCATAAATAGCATTATTTTCTATAAATTGTCTTCTTGGTTCAACTTCTTCACCCATTAATGTTGTAAATACTTCATCCGCTGCTATCGCATCATCTACTGTTATTTGTCTAAGAGTTCTAAATTCTTTTGACATTGTAGTATCTCTTAATTCATCAGCATCCATTTCACCAAGACCTTTCATCCTAGTTATTGTATATCTAGCATTTTCTGGTAATGTAGCTAAGTATAAGTCTCTTTCTTTTTCATCAAGCACATATTTAATATTTTTTCCATACACAATTTTAAATAATGGTGGTTGTGCTGCATATATATGGCCTTTTTCAACTACTGGCTTGAAAAATCTATAGAATAAGGTCAATAAAAGTATTCTTATATGTGATCCATCAACATCTGCATCTGTCATAATAACAATTTTGTCATATCTTAATTTTGATAAATCAAAATCTTCGCCTATTCCTGTTCCAAAAGCTGTTACAATAGTTCTTATTTCTTCGTTACCTAAAGCTCTATCTAATCTTGCTTTTTCTACATTTAAAATTTTTCCTCTAAGTGGTAAGATAGCTTGTGTCATAAAATCTCTACCTTTTTTTGCACTTCCTCCAGCAGAATCTCCCTCGACTAAGAATATCTCACTTTCAGAAGGATCTTTACTTTTACAGTCAGTTAATTTTCCATAAAAGTTTGTAATTTCTAAGTCTCCCTTTCTTCTTGTAAGTTCTCTTGCTTTTTTAGCAGCTACCCTTGCTCTCGATGCTAACATTGCTTTTTCTATTATTTCTCTTGCTTGATTTGGATTTTCAAGTAAAAACTTTTCTAAACCTGATCCAAAAATATTACTAGATATTTTTCTAACTTCTACATTTCCTAATTTTGTTTTTGTTTGTCCTTCAAATTGTGGATTTGGATGTTTACAAGAAATAACCATTGTTATTCCTTCTCTTACATCTTCTTGAGTTAATGATTCATCTTTTTCTTTTAAAATATTTGATGTTCTTGCATAATTGTTTATAACTCTTGATAAAGCTAGTTTCACTCCATCTTCATGTGTTCCACCTTCAACAGTATTAATATTATTTGTAAAAGAATATATATTTGAATTATAACCATCGTTATATTGCATAGCTACTTCAATAGTTATATCTTCTTCTTGAGCTTCTACATAAACAATGTCATCATGAATAGTTTTTTTATTATTATTTAATAATTTTACATATTCAATAATTCCTCCGTTATATAAAAACTCATCTTTTTTACCTGTTCTTAGATCAGATAAGATTATTCTTAAACCTTTATTAAGAAATGCTATTTCTCTTGCTCTGTTTTTTAAAATATCATAATCAAATTCAATTGTTTCCTCAAATACTTTTGGATCAGGCTTAAAACTTACAGTTGTTCCTGTTCTATTAATATCGCATTTATCAATAATTTTTA
>JAAZDL010000020.1 GCA_012512795.1 Mycoplasmatota bacterium | reverse complement strand
CCTTTATTTAGTGCAAAACGAGTGAGGAGTATTCTTTCTTTTTCTAAATCAATTTTATCATTAAATAAGTTTAAATACCATTCAAAATAATTTTCTTTTACTTTTATGTAATCTACAAACTCTCTTAAAAATTAATCCGTTATATCATTATCAAAAGATCTGTATGATTTCTTTATAACTTGTTTTAGTTTTTTATTTTTTCTTTAACATTTTCTTTTGAAAGAGATTCTTCAACATTATTTTCTTTTATTAATTTATCTTTTTCATTTTTTCGCTATCTAGCTCTTCTTTCTTTTTTATAAAATCTTCCTTTGCTAGAAGTCTATTAATATAAAATTCTAATAATCTATCTTGTTTTTCTTTAATATTTTGTATTGTATTAAAATAGATATTTACTTGATTTTTTTCTTCATAATTTGTATTTCTTAGTCAATATCATTTACATAAACTATTAATTTATTGATTGTGTCATTATGTGCTTGAAAAGAACTAACCATCTAATTTGATTTTCAAACTTACATCTTTATCATAATTAATAAAGCATATATTTTTATATGTTATCGTCGCTATCTTGATTTATTATTTTTACTCTACATTTACATTATTATATATTTGAAACCCTAAAATTTTAATTTCCCAACCAGTTTCATATCCAGTCGATGATTGTGTATTAATTCTACGAATCTTTGTTACATTATATAATATTGCTTTATATTCAGTAGAACCACCGTCTTTCAATTTCATTGGCATTGGAATAAGCATTAATGTAAATAATAAAATTATTATAATTATGATTATTTTCTTTTTATTCATTTTTTTCTCCTTAAAAATCTTTATAATCTTTAGCTTTTAACTTCAAACCGTGACAATTTATCACGCTTTCATTCCCTTCTGATTTCAATCTTTGTTTTAACTTTCTCCAGTAAGCCTGTTTATTTTTACTTTCAGATAAAACACCAACTATATCAACTACACTAATATAGTATTTTTCTTCATCTTTGCCCCAAACAGTACGAATTGTATCATCGTTAAATAATTTGCTTATTAAATACATTTTATCTTGATCCATAATTTATTCCACCTTTTTAACTATTTCCAACTTATAATCTAGTGCTGATAAAACTTTCACAAATGTACCTAATGATATAGAATGTAAATTTTTTTCCATTCTTGCAATTGTTGAATGAGCTACTCCTATTTTTTTTGCAATATCTATTTAACTTACTTTAGACTCATTTCTTAATTTAATATATTCATATATTAAATCAAATTCATCTTCTGTAATAACTACGCTTTTTAATTTTTCTACAAATCACCTTAATTCCACGATAGCATATTTGCGACAACTTGTAAATTAATATAAATGATTTTATAAAACAAAAAGATTAATTAGCTAAAATTAATCTTTTAAATATAAACATCTACTATTATTGGTTCTTTCACTCTATTATAAGTTCCAGGATAATGTTCTCTAAAATATCTTTCAACATCATCCCTAGTTATAATGAAACTTGTTAATAATATTGAGCATTCATTTATTATCTTGGATTGCGTAACTGAGCCTGTGCAGCTGCTAAACGAGCTATTGGGACTCTAAAAGGACTACAAGATACATAATTCAAACCAATATCGTGGCAGAATTCTACTGAAGAAGGATCTCCACCGTGTTCTCCACATATGCCTAGTTTTATATCTTTTCTTACTTCTTTACCTTTCTTAACAGCAATTTTCATAAGTTCTCCAATTCCTTTTTGGTCTATACGTGCAAATGGATCACTTTCAAATATTTGTTTATTATAATAATCATTTAAAAATTTACCAGCATCATCACGGCTAAAGCCATATCCCATTTGTGTTAAGTCATTAGTTCCAAAACTAAAGAATTCAGCTTCAGCTGCTATTTCATCAGCAGTAATGACAGCTCTTGGTACTTCAATCATAGTACCAATATGGTATTCTAATGAATAATTTTGTTCTTCAAATACTTTGTTTATAGTTTCAACAACTACATTTTTAACATATGTTAATTCTTTTACATCACCAATTAAAGGAATCATG
>JAAZDL010000019.1 GCA_012512795.1 Mycoplasmatota bacterium | reverse complement strand
CAATACTTGCAATACTAATAATAATAGCACTTCCAAACATATTAAAAATGTTTAATAATGCTAAAAGTGATGTGTTTGTAAATGAAGTTAAAACAGTAGCCTCATCAGCTGAAAAAGAATTTATATCATTACAAATGTCCGGAGAATCTGAAACAGTTTTTTGTAGAAGTGAAAATGGTAGTATAAATCCACTTAGTATGAGTGGAGCAGAAAAGTATTATTATGTAAAGTTGAATAAAGAAGGTAGAATAAAATATGTAGTTGTTTGGGATGATGAGAAATATATAAGATATAAATATTCTTTATCTAACCCAATTACCAACTTAGACAAAAGTGATATAGTAACAAATGATAATTATGGAATTAGTTGTGATAATATAGTAGATGAATTTAACCTTAATAGTAATGTAAATATAAATGATGTTAATCTTTTGGTAACAACTTCTGTAAGGTATGTTGAAAATGTTTTTAATGTTCAAATTAGACTTGAAAATTCTGAAGATCTAGATGAATCAATTACATATAGAATATATAGAAAACCTGAAGGTTATGATGATAGTTATTTTGAATTAATTAAACAAGTAACTAGACATAATAGCAGTGAGGAATATTCTTATATATATGAGGATAATGTTAGAGAAGATGAAGTTTATGGAATTTGTTCTGGAGAAACTCCTGTTTATTTAATTGAAGTATTAAATAGTAACTTAGAAGTAGTAAAAGATACTGTAGTATATTTAGATATTAACTGCTAAAGAGTAATTATATAAAAACAAGGCAAGTATTATGTTTCCTTGTTTTTATATTGTTTAAATGTTAAAATAATTACGATATTTAGTATTTATGTTATTAAGGAGTAAAACATGTTTAAAATAAACTCAAATTATAAACCATCTGGTGATCAACCTAAAGCTATAGAAAAGTTAGTTGATAGTATATCTTCTAAACAAAAACATCAAGTTTTACTTGGAGCAACTGGAACAGGTAAAACTTTTACTATAGCAAATGTAATTGAAGAGACTCAAAAGCCTACTCTTGTTTTAGCTCATAATAAAACATTAGCTGGTCAATTATATGCTGAGTTTAAAGAACTCTTTCCAAATAATAAAGTTGAATATTTTGTTTCTTATTACGATTATTATCAACCTGAGGCATATGTACCTAGTAAAGATTTATATATAGAAAAAGACTCATCAATAAATGATGAAATAGATGAACTTAGACATGCAGCTACCGCAGCTATTATAGATAGAAGAGATACAATAATAGTATCTAGTGTTTCTTGTATTTATAATATAGGAGAAAAAGAAGAATATATTAATAAAATGTTAAATATAAGTATTAATGATGAGATAGATAGAGATCTTATATTAGAAAAATTAATAAGTATGCAATATGAAAGAAGTATTATTGATCTTACAAGAGGTACTTTTAGAGTTAAAGGTGATACTATAGAAATAATCCCTATAGGTCAAAAGAAAAGTGGCATTAGAATTGAAATGTTTGGTGATACAGTTGAAAAAATAACTTTATTTGATCCTCTTACTGGAAATAGTAGTGGTAATGTTAAAACAATAAGTATATTTCCTGCATCTTTATTTGTTACTAGTGATGAAAAAATTAAAAAAGCTACTAAAAGAATAGAAGAAGAATTAAAAATTAGATTAAAAATACTTCATGATGAAGGAAAACTTTTAGAAGAACAAAGACTTAGAGAAAGAACTATGTATGATTTAGAGATGTTAAATGAAACTGGTTTTTGTCATGGTATAGAAAATTATAGTAGACATTTATCACTTAGAGATGAAGGAGAAACTCCAACTACTTTAATAGATTTTTTCCCAGATGATTTTTTACTAATAATTGATGAAAGTCATGTAACCCTTCCTCAAGTTAGAGCAATGTATAATGGTGATAGACAAAGAAAACAAACATTAGTGGACTATGGTTTTAGATTACCAAGTGCTATGGATAATAGACCTCTTAAGTTTGATGAATTTAATGAAAAATTAAATCAAGTAATATACGTATCAGCTACTCCAGGAGATTATGAGTTATCACTAACTGATAAAGTAGTAGAACAAATAATTAGGCCTACTGGGCTTCTAGATCCTATTATTGAAGTTAGAAGTACTAAACATCAAATTGATGATATTATTAATGAAATAAATACTAGGATTAAACTTAATGAAAGAGTTTTAATAACAACTCTTACAATACGCATGAGTGAAGAATTAACTTCATATCTAAAAGAACTTGGATATAAAGTAACTTATCTTCATAGTGAAATTAAAACATTAGAGAGATTAAATATTATTCGTAATTTAAGGCTTGGTAAAGTTGATGTAATAGTTGGTATTAACT
>JAAZDL010000018.1 GCA_012512795.1 Mycoplasmatota bacterium | reverse complement strand
TAGAGAAGATATTTTAAATAAAACATATGAAAGTAAAGTTAAAAGTGTAAACAATGCTACAAAAGATTGGGCAAGTGAAAATTTAATATATGTTCCTAGTGTAGTTGGAAATATTTATAATGAGAATGTTGATAAATCTTGTGATGATAATTGTGTTTGCATTACAATAAATGAATTAATTGTAAAAGGTTATTTAGTAGGAGATAAAGACAATAAAACAATATTAACAAATCCTGTAACAAAAGAATCTATGAACGAAAGCTTAGTTTGTGCTAGATACGACAGTAATAACATTGAAACTAGAAGAATAGTAACTTACATAGTAGAAGATTAGGGGTGTTTTATATGAAGATGTCCAATAGTTTTTTAATAACTAGAAAAGAATTTCCAAATGATGAAGAAGTAGATTCAGCAAAATTATTAATTAAAAGCGGAATGATTTTTAAAGTAGACAGTGGTATATATTCTTATTTACCAATAGGATTAAAAGTTTTAGAAAATATAAAAAAAATAATAAGAGAAGAAATGCATAAGTTTAAAGCTGATGAAGTATTAACTCCGTCACTTGTTAAAAGTGAAATATTTAGTAATAGAAATGAATCATTTAGTGAAGAAATGTTTAAAATTATAGATAGAAACAATAATTATTACTCTTTATGTCCGACTCATGAAGAACTTTTTGCTATGCTTGTTAGAAATAAGATTGAAAGTTATAAAGATTTGCATTTTAGTATATATCAAATAAGCAATAAGTTTAGAGATGAAATTAGAACTAAGTATGGCCTTATAAGAAAAAAAGAGTTCTTTATGTTTGATGCTTATAGCTTTGATGCTGATGATTCAGGAATGGATATTAGTTATGATAAAATGTATCAATCTTTTGTAAGAATATTTAAAAAGTTTGATATAGATGTAATTAATTCTAATGCAGATGCTGAAGATATGAATGGTATTGTTAGTGAAGAATTTCACACTATTTGTACATATGGAGAATCTAAGATTGTTAAGTGTAAAAAGTGTAGTTATTGTATGAATATAGAAGCTGCTAATTCTTTTGATACATACAAAAAAAGTTTTTATGAAACTAAAAAAATACAAGAAGTATATACACCTAATATAACAAATATAAAAAGTTTAAAAGAATATTTACAAATACCAAGTAAAAATATTATCAAATCGCTTATATATAAAATAAATGGTGAATATAGTATGATACTTTTAAGATCAGATGCTGACTTGAATATAGATAAACTTTCTAAACTGTTAAAAACTAAAGATATAATAATGCCTTCAGCTAATGAACTTGAAAAAATTGGGACTCATGCTGGTTTTATTGGCCCTTATAAATCAACAATGAAGATAATAGCTGATAATGAAGTAAAATCTATGCAAAATGTAGTTTGTGGAAGTAATAAAAAAGATTATCATTATATGAATGTTAATCCAGGAATAGATTTTAAAGTTGATAAGTATGCTGATATAAAAATGTTTAATGAAAGTTCTTTATGTCCAAGGTGTAAATGTAAATGTACTATAAGTAATAGTATAGAAGTAGGTCATATATTTAAACTTGGAACTAATTATAGTGATCAATATCATTTAAAATATTTAGATGAGACAAATGAGTTAAATTTAGTTCATATGGGCTCTTATGGAATAGGTCTTGATAGATGTATTGGAGCTATAGTTGAAAAACATCATGATATTAAAGGTATAACATGGCCTATGAGTGTTGCTCCATTTAAAGTTGCAATTATAGTTGCAAATGTAAATGATAGAGAAACATATAAATATGCTAATACTTTATATGAAAAGTTAAATAGGATTGGTATAGACACAATACTTGATGATAGGAAAGAATCAATAGGAGTAAAATTTAATGATATTGATTTGATTGGTATACCAATAAGAATAACTGTAGGTTATAAACTTAGTGAAAATAAAGTAGAATTAAAGATGAGGAAAGAAGAAGAAGTTCTTGATATAGATACTTCTAAAATAGTAGATGAAATAATAAAAAAAGTTCATAATTATTAATAACAAACTTGATATTTAAACTATTTAGTGCTAATATATTTATATCTTCTGTGAAGAAATAGTAATAAATATAAAGTTATTTCAAAGAAAGTTAGTGGTTGATGGAAACTAATAAATAATTATTTATGAATTCACCTTCATATTAAAAAGAACGTAATTTGGCGTTAACAAAAATAAAGAGCATAAAATATTATGAATTAAGGTGGTACCG
>JAAZDL010000017.1 GCA_012512795.1 Mycoplasmatota bacterium | reverse complement strand
TTAGCAATTTTTATAAACCTATACATGATATTGAAAATCAAAGAATTTGTTATTTAACTTATACAAATACTAAAACTCACCAATTAATTTTAGATAATCTTGATAAATGTTCTTTATATAGTGGAATGATTAAAGGGGTAGGACCAAGATATTGTCCTTCTGTTGAAGATAAAATCGTTAAATTTAGAGATAAAGATAGGCATCAAATATTTTTAGAGCCTGAAAGAAGTGATGATATAGAATACTATGTTAGTGGTTTTTCTACTACTATGCCTCATGATATACAAGAAAAATTATTACGTACTATAGATGGGTTAGAAAATGTAAAAATAACAAAATATGGTTATGCTATAGAATATGATGCTATTGATCCAACTCAGTTAAAAATGACACTTGAGAGTAAAATAATAGAAAATTTATTTACAGCAGGTCAAATAAATGGAACAAGTGGTTATGAAGAAGCTGCTGCTCAAGGACTTATGGCTGGAATAAACGCAGTATTAAAGTTAAATAATAAACCACCGTTTATATTGAAAAGAAACGAAGCATATATAGGAGTATTAATTGATGATTTGATTAATAAAGGAATAACTGAACCATACAGACTTCTTACATCAAGAGCAGAATTTAGACTTCTTTTAAGAAATGATAATGCATCATTAAGACTTACTGAATACGGAAGAAACTTTAATTTAATAAACGATGAAAAATATAATATATATAAAGAAAAAGTTAGGAAATACAATGAACTAATAGAATATTTAAAAAACAATTATTTTGAGAATAATAAAGAAAATAATGATTTTTTAGAAAAGAATAATTCTTCTAAAATAACTGGTAGAATTAAATTAAAAGATCTTCTTAAAAGACCGGAAATTGAATTAATCGATATAATTAGTCATTTAAATTTAGAATATGATGAAGAAATAATAGAAATGGTAGAAGTAAATATAAAATATGATGGATATTTATTAAAAGCAGAAAATGAAGTATTAAAAATGTTAAAACTTGAGTCAAAACAAATTCCGGAAGACATTGATTATAACAAAGTAAGAAATATAGCAACAGAAGCAAAACAAAAATTTAATCTTATTAGACCGTTATCAATAGGGCAAGCTTCAAGAATAAGTGGAGTTAACCCATCAGATATAACAATGCTTTTAGTATATTTAAAAAAGGAATATGGTCATGAACAAAGATGAGTTTATTTTATATACAAAACAATTGAATATTAATATTGATGAAGAAACATATGCAAAATTCAATATATATTATGAATTGTTAGTTAAATGGAATGATATGTTTAACTTAACTAATATTATTAAAAAAGAAGAAGTTTTTTTAAGACATTTTTATGATTCGTTATGTTTAATAAAATCTTTTGATTATAATAACCCCACTAAACTATGTGATTTTGGTACAGGAGCTGGCTTTCCTGGAGTTGTTATAGCAATTATTTTTAGTAATATAAATGTAACATTGTTAGAATCTAATAAAAAGAAGTGTTTATTTTTAGAAGAGGTAAAAAAACTTTATCATTAACTAATATCACAGTTATAAATGCTAGAGTTGAAGAATATTCAAAGAATAATAGGGAAATTTTTGATATTGTTACTTGTAGAGCTGTCAGCTCTCT
>JAAZDL010000016.1 GCA_012512795.1 Mycoplasmatota bacterium | reverse complement strand
ATAATATATGAATCGAAAAAGAGTGTTGTAAAAAGATACAGTATGTGTCTTTTTAATTATATATAATAAAATAAAATATATATTAATTTTAAGTTTATACTTGTAAAAATAATAATAAATTAATTAGTTTTTGTGTTAATATTCTAAATAATTAATATTTCCGTTTTCGAAAGAAGATTAATATTTTTTTATTTGTAATGTTAAATAAACTATGATATTATTATACTAATAGATGGAGTGTTTATATGAGCGAAAAAGAAGTGTTATCAAAATTTAAAAAAGACTTTTATAGTATTTTTAAAAGTTATTATGAACCAATAGCTAATCAAAAAGATAAATACAATTCTATGATAAACTCAGGAGTACACTCTTCTGAGTTAAGTGAATTGAAATTATCTATTGAAAGAAGTGTAAGAGGATATAATATTTTTTATGATATATATAAAGAAGTTGCTAATGTTTCTGCAGTAGGAGATATTTTAAATGTTAAAAATTTTATATTAAATAATATGAAAGAATGTAAAAATATCAATACAAAGGAAAGAGAAGAGTTTGCAAAACTACAAGCAAATAAAGTAGATTATGAAACTTTACTTCAAAAAGCTAATGAAATGAAATCTTCCGTTGAAAGGTATAATCATTTTAAAGGAATATTATTATCTTTTAATAAAATTATTCCTGCAAGTTTAGAGAAAAACACTAATATAAATATGCCTCTTCCTCAAACAAATAAAGAAAAAATTGAAACTAAAGTAATGAGTCAAGAACTTCCTCAAGAAGAAAAAAAGAAAGTTTCAAAAAATAATGACTTAGATGTATATAAAAATGATAAATATGTTTCAGCAGTTGGGGCGGTTAGCCATAAAATATGTGGATTAAAAAAACAGTTGTATTCTTTAAGTAATGAAGAAGAGATAAGAAAAGTAAGAATAGAGATATATGATTTATGTAAAAAAAGAGAAGAGGCTGTATTTATTTTAACTGGATATGAAGGGGTTAATATACTTGAATCTATTGATTCAAACGAGGATTATGTTTATTCTCAAGCTGATTTTATTCCTGAAAAACCATATAAATTAAATTCTTCTGAATATAAGAAAGAGTTTGATAATTTATTATATGAAATAGGAGATTTACAATTTAATGGTGAAGATAGTGAAAGATATAATGAATCTATTAAAGATAAGAAACATATACAAGTAAATAATTTTAAAAATTATTATAGTTCTAAAATAAGAAAATATAATAACTTAATGTTATCATTATTTGAAAAAAATCCTTCAATTTTGAGTATGTCTAGAGATTTAATAAATAGTTTAAGTTTATTTAACTTAGAAGGTGGATATTCTTCTTTTAAATCAAAGCATAGTGATGGTATGATTGGAAGTGAAAAAATAAGTTCAGCAATGTACAATGAAGGGATAGAAAGAATTAATAGTTTAAAAGATAAACTCATTTCTTATTCTACTCAAACTATTGATAAAAAAGGTGGAACTATTGAAATAACTAATCATGAACCAACTAAAGAAGAAAATATTAAAATGTTAAATAAAAGATATTTTGAAATATATGATTTGATTATTCAAAAAAGAGAAAATGATATGAAATTGTAACAATTATGTAATTAAAAGAGAAGTATTTCAATCTTCTTCTTTTTTTTTCTTCATTTTTATATTATAATTGATTAGGTGATACATATGAGTAAAGGTAAAATTTATAAAATAGAAAGTAATTATATTAATGAAAACAAAGATGATTTAACTAAGTTTTTAGTAGGTATTATAGTATATGCAGTTGTACTTATGATAGCAGCTTCATTGTTTAGAGGAATTTATGTTAAAAACTTCTTTTATGCTCTTATAGCAGCTCTTATTTTAAGTGGTTTAAATTATACTATAAAACCACTCTTAATATATTGGACTTTGCCACTTAATATAATAACTTTTGGTATTAGTTATCCTATTGTAAATATTATAATACTTAAAGTTTGTGATTTAATTATGGGCAGTGCTTTTGATACTGGTAGTTTCTTTTCAGTTTTCTTTGTTGCTATATTTATTAGTTTATTAAAAATGTTTTTAGACTTCACAATAACTAAAAGAGTAGGAGGAAAATAAAATGGAAAATTTAATTACAATAGCTGGATTTGAAATAAGATGGTATAGCATTCTTATACTAGTAGGTGTTGTTTTAGGCTTTCTTTTAGTATTTTCCGAGTCTAATAGATTTAATATTAAAAGAGAATTTACTTTTAATATGTTATTTTGGACTATAATATTTGGTATTATAGGTGCTAGAGTTTATTATGTTGTTTTTAATTGGTCATATTATAGTGAACATTTAGGAGAATCAATAAAAATTTGGAATGGTGGTTTAGCAATACACGGTGCTATATTATTCGGGGCATTAACTATGATTATATATTCTAAAAAATATAAGTCTGGGGTAGCAAAAATGTTTGATATAGCTGTTCCTGCTTTATTATTAGCTCAAGCAATCGGAAGATGGGGTAATTTTTTCAATGCTGAGGCTTATGGAGTAGCCGTTGAATATACAACTCTTGTTAATATGAAAATCATTCCTCAATTTGTAATTGATAATATGTATATAAATGGTAGTTATCATTTACCTATGTTTTATTTTGAATCTTTATGGTGTTTTTTAGGTTTTATAATAGCTATGATAATTAGAAGAAAAAAATATATTAAAATTACACAATTAACAGGATTTTATTTGATATGGTATGGAGCTGCTAGAATTGTTATAGAAATCTTTAGAACTGATAGTTTAATGATAGGTGGTTTTAAAGTTGCAATAATAGTTAGTGCTCTTATGGTTGTTATTGGTATATTAATTGAATTAATACAAGGTAGAAAACCTAAACTTGAAGAATTATATAACGCAAGTAGTGCAGAAGAAATTAGATTTTAAGGAGTATATATATGTATGATTGTATTATAGTTGGTATGGGACCAGCTGGGCTTAGTGCTGCTGTTTATGCTAAAAGAAGTGGGATGAATGTGTTGTTACTTGATGAGACTGCTCCAGGTGGATTATTAAATAAGATTTCTATTGTTGAAAATTATTTAGGATTTAAAAGTGTTACTGGAAGTGAACTTGCTTTTTCAATGTTTGAACATGTTCTTAATGAAAATGTAGAATATAAAATGGAAAAAGTACTTAATATAGAAAACAGTAATGATAAAAAAATAGTTACTACTACTAAAAACAAGTATGAAACTAAAACAGTAATATTAGCTATTGGAAGAAAAGCTAAAAAAAGTGGTATAGCAAACGAAGAAAAGTTTGAATCAAAAGGTATAAGTTATTGTGCTTTATGTGATGGATCTTTATATAAAAACAAAAAATTAGTTGTATTAGGTGGTGGTAATTCAGCTTTTGAAGAAAGCCTTTATTTAGCTAATGTTGCATCTTCAGTTACTATTTTAGTTAGAGGTGAAATTACTGCTGATCAAACTTTAGTAGATGATGTAAAAGCATCTAATATCAAAGTAATGACAGATACTTCTGTTGTTCAATTTTTAGGAGAAGAAAGTATTACTGGTGTTAAATTAAGTAATGATTCAGTTATTGATTGTGATGGAGTATTTGTATATTATGGTTATGCTGCTGATAGTTCTTTTTTAAGAAATTTATCAGTAACTAATGAATCTGGGTATATTGAAGTATCTAATGATATGTCTACTTCAACCCCAGGTATATATGCGTGTGGAGACATTATTAAAAAAGATGTATATCAAATTATAACTGCTGTAAGTGAAGGAGCTATCGCAGCTATAAGTGCTAGAAAAGAAATTAATAAAAGTAATTGACTTTATTAATTTTCTTTTTTAAAATAGAGTAATTTGAAGGAGGAGTATATGCTTATATATGGGAAAAATGTTGTTAATGAAATATTAAGTGGAAATAATAAAATTTATAAAGTTTTTCTTGATAATAATTTTAAAGATGATGAAATATTAAGTAAAATTGATAAATTAAACCTTAAAAAGTTTCATCTTGATAAAAATAAACTTGATAAGATGTGTGGAAATAGTGCTAATCAAGGTATTGTTCTTGATGTTGAAGAATATAAATATATTTCGTTTGAAGATATTGAAAAAGATATAAGTTCTAAATTTGTTGTTATGTTAGATTCTCTTGAGGATTCTCATAATTTTGGTGCGATTATTCGTACTTGTGAATGTGCTGGTGTTGATTATATTATTATTCCTAAAAGAAGAAGTGTTTCTGTTAATAGTACTGTATATAAAACATCTTCTGGTGCTCTTGCAAATGTTAAAATATGTGAAGTGGTAAATTTAACAAATACTATTAAGAAATTAAAGTCATTAGGATACTGGATATATGGTAGTGATATGTCTGGTACTAATTATAGTAGTGTAAAATATGATAGTAAAACTTGTCTAATCATTGGAAGTGAAGGGCATGGTCTTAAACAAATAGTATATTCTTCTTGTGATGAGATTATTTCTTTACCTATGAAAGGTAAAATTAATTCTTTAAATGCATCTGTTGCTTGTGGAATACTAGTTTATGAAATAATGAAGTATAAGTAGGTTATTATGAATTATAAGGAGTTAAATGATAATGAATTAATCTATTTATGTTGTGATAATAATGAAGATGCTATTAACTTAATGATAGATAAGTATAAGAATGTCATTTTAAGCACTTTAAAGGACTATATGAAGGAATATAATATAATAGGTGTAGAAGTTTCTGATTTGTATCAAGAAGGCTTAATAGGGCTTATGCAAGCAATACAAAACTATGATACTTCTAGAGATGTACTTTTTTATACTTATGCTAGTACTTGTATAAGAACATCTATTATTTCTGCTATAAGACAAACATTTAGAAAGAAAAATAGAATTCTTAATAATTCATATTCTCTTGATAAATTATTTGATGAAGAAAGTGGAAACCTTTATGAAACTTTTAAAGATGAATCTAATGAACCTAATAAACTACTTATGAGTGAAGAAGAAGAAAAAGAATTTCTTTCTTTAATAAAGTCTATGCTTAGTAAAAATGAATTAATTATATTTGATTTAAAAGTTAATGGACTTAGTAATACTGAGATATCTGAATTACTTGAAAAAGATAAAAAGTATGTTGAAAATACTTTGTTTAGAATAAATAAAAAATATAAAAAGTGTATAGAACTTACTAAGTAATTAATAGTGCAAACAAATGTTTTTAATTATTAATGTAAAGTGATTGTTTTAATCACTTTTTATATGTTATAATCAGTATGGAGGATAAATACATGTTTGATTATTTAAATGGTAAAGTTACTAAAACTTTAATTAATTATATTGTTATTGACATTAATGGTATTGGATTTAAAGTTTTTACACCTAATCCATATAAATTTAAAGAAGATAAAGAATATACTATTTATATTTATAGTCATATAAGAGAAGATGAATATACTTTATATGGTTTTGAAAATGAAGAAGAAAGAGAGTTATTTTTTAAATTATTAGGTGTAAAAGGAGTAGGGCCTAAAATGGCAATGCCTATTTTAGCTACTGGGTCTATATCTGGTATAGCTGATGCTGTTGAAAGAGAAAATATATTATATTTAAAAAAGTTTCCTAAAATAGGGGAAAAGTTAGCTAGACAAATTATATTAGATTTAAAAGGTAAGTTAGAAGTTACAAATGTCAGAGAAAAAGATTGTGATGAGTTAGTGCTCGCTCTTGAATCTCTTGGGTATAAACAAGGAGATATTAAAAATGTTATTGTTCAAGTGGATAGTAGTTTAACTATTGAAAATCAAATAAAAGAAGCATTAAAATTATTATTAAAGTGAGGTAAAAAATTATGGTAATTGGAATTGATATGGATGATACTATTTGTTCAACTAATGAGCTTATAATAGTTGAGGCGGATAAGTATGATAAAGAAGTATTAGGTGGTACAGGTGTAAAAGATGTTAAAGCATATGAATTTGCTGATATGTTAGGATGGGGAAAAGAAATGAAAGGTCAATTTTTTTCTGATAGGTTAGAACATATTATGGCAAATGCTGAGATAAAAGAAAATGCTAAAGAAGTAATAAATAAACTTTATGATGAAGGAAATAAAATAATATTTATATCTTTTAGAAAAGCTAAATATATTAAAGACCCTTATATGCTTACTAAAACATGGCTTGATAATCATGGAGTAAAATATCATGATATATTTACTGATACTGGAAGTAAAGTTGATGAATGTGTTGATAATAATGTTACATTATTTATAGATGATAAAGAATCACACTGTGAAGAGGTAAGTAATGCTGGTATAGATGTTATTCTTTTTACTAACGCATATAACTCTGAAGAAAAAAGATTTGTTAGAAAAGATACTTGGACTGAAGTATATGATTATATTCAGGAGAAATATTATGGATGAGAGAATAGTTACTAATCATGAATTAGAAGCTGATAAGTTTGAAAAAACTATTAGACCAGATTCTTTTGATGAATATATAGGACAAAGTGATGTTAAAGAGAATATTAAAGTTTTTGTTAAAGCTGCTAAAATAAGGGGTACTCACTTAGATCATGTTCTATTATATGGTCCTCCTGGACTTGGTAAAACTACTTTAGCTCATATTATATCTAATGAAATGGAAAGTAACATTAAGACTGCTAGTGGTCCTACTATTGAGAAAAGTGGAGATTTAGCGGCTATATTATCAACTCTTGAACCTAATGATGTTTTATTTATTGATGAAATACATAGAATACCTAGATATATTGAAGAGATATTATATAGTGCAATGGAAGATTTTAAACTTGATATTATTATTGGAGGAGAAGGTCAATCTAGAAATATTAAAATAGATTTGCCATCTTTTACTTTAATAGGGGCTACTACTAGAGCTGGTGATTTATCTAGTCCACTTAGAGATAGATTTGGAATTGTATGTAAACTTGAATTTTATAGTGATGATGAATTATCTGAAATAGTTAAAAGAACATCTAGAGTACTTAATTTGAAAATTGATGAAGATGCAGCTTATGAAATAGCAATTAGAAGCAGAAAAACTCCTCGTATTGCTAATAGATTGCTTAAAAGAGTAAGTGATTTTGCTCTTGTTGATGAAGAGAGTACTATTACATTAAAACTAGTTAAAAAAGCTCTTAAAAGGCTTAAAATAGATGAATCAGGACTTGATAATACTGATATAGAATACTTAATGAGTATTATAAATAAATTTAATGGAGGGCCTGTTGGAATAGAATCTATTGCATCATCAATTGGCGAAGAAGTAACTACAATAGAAGATGTAATAGAGCCATTTTTACTTCAAGAAGGGTATGTTAAAAGAAGTTCAAGAGGCAGAATAGTTACTGAAAAAACTTATAAAATGTTTAAAATAAACAATCAAAAAACTTTATTCGATTATGAATAAAGTTTT
>JAAZDL010000015.1 GCA_012512795.1 Mycoplasmatota bacterium | reverse complement strand
GTTTTAACAATACCAGATTCTTTTATAGTTTTAAGTTTGGATGAATTAAATAATTCTTTTTCTAGATAATTATTTAAATTATCTTCTTTTATTCTAGTACTAACAATTTTTCTAGATGATTTTATATGTTCAGTTATAACTTTTCTTATTATTTTATCTATACTTCTTTCTAACTCTCTAACTCCAGATTCATTTGTATAATCAGTTATAATTTTTAAAAGAGATTCTTTATCAAATTTTATTATATTATTTTTAAGACCATATTTTTTTAATATTGTAGGTACTAAATAACTTTCTGAAATATATAGTTTTTCTTCATCAGAATAACCTGATAATTCAATTATTTCAAGCCTGTCTAATAAAGCAACGGGAATAGATGATACATCATTAGCAGTTAATATAAATAATACTTTGCTTAAATCAACTTCTTCATCTAAATAATTATCTACAAATCTTTTATTTTGAGAAGTATCAAGTATATCTAATAATGTAGATGCAGGATCTCCTTTATAATCTTTTTTTAATTTATCAACTTCATCAAGTAAAAATACTGGGTTATTACTTCCACACTTTATTAAAGATGAAACTATTTTACCAGGATTAGAGCCTATATAAGCTCTTCTATGCCCTACAAGTTCAGCAGAATCACTCATTCCACCTAATGATATTTTAACAAACTTTCTATTTAGTGCATTAGATATAGACTCAGCAAAAGTTGTTTTACCAACACCAGGAGGCCCGACTAAACAAATAATAGGACTTATAACATCTGGATTAATACTTTTTACTGCAATATATTCAACTATTCTTTCTTTAGCTGCCTCTAAACTATAATGAGAACTATTAAGTTTTTTTTCAATTTTTAATAAATCTTTTTCATCTTGTGTTGATAAATACCATGGAATCGAGAACAAATAATCAATGTAATTTCTAATAACTCCAGAATCTGGAGACATCTCACTAGTAGAATTATATCTTTCAATTTCGTTAGTTAATTTATTTTTTATTCTTTCTGGTAATTTTTCAATTAACAATTTCTCTTTAAAAGTTAAAACATCTTCATCTTTACTATTAAATTCTCCCAACTCATTTTTAATTACTTTAAGTTTTTCTTTTAATATAAATTCTTTTTGTGTATCATCAAGACTTTTCTTTATTTCAGTTTCAATATGTCCTTCAAGATCCATTACAGCACTTTCAATTGCTAATTCTTTTATTAGGCTTTTAGCTCTACTTATAGGTGATATATCAAGCATTAAAGAAAGCTTTTTTTCAAATGATAAAGTTAAAAAGTTGCCAACAAGATCACTTAACATATCAAGTGATGTACAACTTTTAATTTGAGACATAATAGCATTAGTAATAAAAGGATTTTTATTAACATATAATTCTAATTCATTAATTAGTTTTCTTAAATAAGCAGTTGATTCAAGTTCACTATCTATTGATTCAATATTAGTTATGATACTATCTAATATATCTTCTTCATTAGAATAATTTACATAACTTATAATTCTAACACGATAAAGACCTGAGATAATAACTCTTTTATTACCATTTGGTAAATCAATTATATTTCTAATTTTACCAACTACACCTATTTTAGGTAAATCAGATGTGTCAGGTTTTTCTTCAAGAGAATTTAGGGGACAAACAATTAGCACCTCTCCATCATGGTAAAGTTTTGATATTTCAGTTACTTTTTTACTGATTTCACTTTTTATCTCAACTCTAACTTCTTGAAAGGGCAGTAATACAAGATCTTTTAATAAAATAACGGGTAAATTACTTTTAATCATTGTCTCCTCCTGTTCATGAGTCATTATTATAAAGACATTTCAAATGAATGTAAACAGCAAAACATAAATTTCACAAAAAAAGAGTTATAAAACTCTTTTTTTAACATCTTTTAAATTTTCTTCTTGCTCTGCTTATTTAAGAAAACTAATTAATGAATTAGAATTATATGTTAATAAAAATCCTTTTATTACTAATGCTATTATG
>JAAZDL010000014.1 GCA_012512795.1 Mycoplasmatota bacterium | reverse complement strand
TGGACAATATTATATTGTTATGGAGTATGTTGCTGGTAAAACATTGAAACAAGTATTAAAACAAAGAGGTCATTTATCAATTACTGAGATAATAGACATTATGCTTCAAGTAACTGATGGTATGTCACATGCACACGATGCTTATATAATTCATAGAGATATTAAACCTCAAAATATTATGATTCTTTCAAATGGAATGATTAAAATTACTGATTTTGGGGTAGCTACAGCACTTAATTCTACTCAATTAACACAAACTAATTCAGTTATGGGAACTGTACATTATTTACCTCCAGAACAAGCTAATGGAAAAGGATCAACTATAAGAAGTGATATTTATTCTATGGGAATAATGATGTATGAACTCTTAACAGGGTTAGTACCATATAAAGGAGATAATGCAGTAGAAATAGCATTAAAACACTTAAAAGAACCTCTTCCTAGTGTTAGAAAATTTAATTCATCAATACCTCAAGCAATTGAAAACATAGTTATTAAAGCAACAGCAAAAAATCCTAAAAATAGATATACTGATGCTAGAGCTATGCATGAAGATCTTAAAACTGCTTTAGATGAATCTAGAAAAGATGAAAAAAGATACTTATATCCTCATCCTGAAAATGATTTAGACGAAACAAAAGTACTTGATGATGAGCTTGAAGAAATAAAGAAAAAAGAAAAAGAGAGAATTGAAAAGGAAGTAATTGATATTCAAAGAGAAAGAAAAGAAGAAAATAAAAAACAAAATAAAACTTTAATAGCTCTTATTAGTATATTTACGTCTTTAGTTTTAATAACAACAGTTGTATTAACAATTTATTTTAAAAAATCAGAAATTAAAAACGTTATGATTCCTGATGTTAGTAATAAAACTGTAGTTGAAGCTTCAAACACTCTTACGGATTTAGGCTTTGAAGTTGCTCTTGAAAACAAAACAATAGCAAGCGATACAATAGAAGAAGGACTTGTAGTTAAAACATCTCCTGATATTGGAACTAAAAGAAAAACAGGCACTATAATTACACTATATGTTTCAAGTGGTGAAGGAGTTTATATTGTAGAGGATGTTTCTGGAGAGAATTATTTAGTTGCTAAAGGGAAAATAGAAGCTCAATGTAACTGTAATGTAAGCATAGATTATGAAACTGTAAAAGAAACTGATAAGAAAAAAGAAGATACAGTTCTTAAAACAATTCCAGCAGCAGGAGAATCTTCTAAATTAGGCGATCCTATCACAATAATAATACCTAAAGTTGAATATACTTATCCTGATTTTGCAAGTGGTGGTTATAGTTTAGCTCAAATAGAAGAGTTTGCTACAAAACATGAGTTAAAATTAGAATATAAATATCAAGAAAGTACTACTGTTCCTGGTGGAACAATTTTAAAACAAAACAGAGCTTATAAGTCTGTGGTTACTCCTGGAGCAACTTTAATTATTACTATATCAGTTGAACCTGAAGATGATACTACGGAAGAAGATATAGGAGAATAGTGCATGACTGGAAAAATTATATGCATTAATAAGTCTTTACATAAAGTATTACTTGAAAATAATACTATAATAGAAACTACTACAAGAGGAAAATTAAGAAATGAAAAAATCGCTCCTGTAGTAGGAGACAATGTTGATGTTAATGTTGTAACTAAAACTATAGAAAAAGTTCATGCAAGAAAAAACTATTTAGAAAGACCTCTTGTAGCAAATATAGATAAGCTTTTGATAGTTATGAGTACTTCTATTCCTGTCTTTTCAAGTTATTTAATTGATAAATTTTTACTTATAGCTCTATCTAATAACATAGAACCTATAATAGTAATTACTAAGATGGATATGATAACTTTAAAAGAAAAATTAGAAATTAGAAAATACATTTCTTATTATAAAAAATTAGGAATTAAAACTTATGTTAACTCTAACGTTTTTAAAATTAAAAAAGAATTTAAAGATTCAGTTATTGCTCTTTGTGGACAAACAGGAGCAGGTAAATCATCATTGTTAAATAAAATAGATGCATCACTGTCTCTTAAAACCGGTGAAGTGTCTGATTCTTTAGGACGTGGTAAACATACAACTAGGTTAGTAGAACTTCTTGAAGTAAATGGTGGCTTAATAGCTGACACACCTGGTTTTTCTTCTCTAACATTAAATATAAAAAAAATAGATATTAAAAAGTATTATCTTGATTTTAATAAGACTTGTAAATATAGAACTTGTGTTCATGATAAAGAAAGTGATTGTACTATAAAGTATCTTGTAGAAAAAGGAAGAATACCAAAGTGGAGATATAATAACTATTTAAAGCTGTTAGAGGAGGGTAAGTAATGTTAGTAAGTGCATCTATATTATCAGATACTTTAATTCCATCAAGTATCGTTAAAGAGTTAAATAAATCTAAAGTTGATTTTATACACTTAGATATAATGGATGGAAAGTTCGTTGACAATAAGACATGGACATATGGAGAAATAAAAAAAATAATAAAAGATACTAATAAATCTCTTGATGTACACTTAATGGTTGAAAAACCATCTAAATATATAAGTGATTATGCTTTGTTAAATACTGAATATTTAACTGTTCATTATGAAATAACTAAAAATTTAGAACAAATTATAGATGAAATAAAATCTTATGGATTAAAACCAGGAGTTTCAATAAAACCAAGTACAGACGTAGATGTATTAATTCCTTTTTTAAATAAAATAGAGTTAGTGTTAATTATGAGTGTTGAGCCTGGTAAAAGTGGACAAGGATTTATTGAAGATACACCAAATAAAATTTTAAAGCTTAAAAATATAATAGATAAAGAAAATTTAAAAACGATTATATCGATTGACGGTGGTATTAATAATGAAACTGGATTGCTTTGTAAAAATGCAGGGTGTGATATGCTTGTGTCCGCCTCATATATTCATAAAGATATAATAAATAATGTTAAAATATTAAAAGAAATATAAATTATTTCTTTTTTTTATAGTGTTTTTATATAAAATCTCTAATTAATATAATAGGAGGGTTAGAGATGTATAAGCATTGTGAAGTTAAACAGTATGGTTACAAAGATTGTGCAGCATCATGTTTATTATCTATAATGAAATATTATGGATTTGATGCATCACATGATGAAGTTGCATATATTATCAAGACTGATAATAACGGGGTAAATGCATACAATTTAATAGAAGGTGCTAAAAGTATAGGATTTGATGGATATGGAATTCGTTATACTTATAAAGAAATAATTGGGGGTAATATTAATTTCCCTATTATATGTCATGTTATAGAGAATAATATGTTTCATTTTATAGTTGTATATAAAATAAATATTAAAAAAAATATTATGTATGTAATGGATCCTGCATATGGTAATGTTAAAATTAAGTTTGATTTTTTTGAAAATATTTATCAAAATACATCTATTGTTCTTTTTCCTATAAAGAAAATGACAATAACAAGTAAAAAGAGCATATATGAATTTATTTTTACATATTTAAAAACTAAAAAGAGAGTTATAATTATCGTTTTAGTTTTATCAATTATTGTAATATTATTTAGTTTATTTTCTAATATTTATACAAAGATTTTAGTTGATAGAATCATTCCTAATAATTATGTGAAAGAACTAACAAAAGTTTCTATAATATTTTTGAATATATTAATTATAAAAAATATATTAAATTTTATTAGAGGGAAAATCTTTATTAAGTTTTATAATGATTTTACTATAAAGATTAATGAAAATACTTTAAACCATCTTTTTAACCTTCCATATCAATTTTTTAAAAATAAACCAACTGGGGAAATTATGAATAGAATTAATGATATTAAAAGTTTTAGAGAAATATTTTCTGATGTTATAATTAATATTATTATGGATGCTTTATTAATAATTATAAGTATGTGTTTGCTAATAATGATTAATATAAAACTATTTGTAGTAG
>JAAZDL010000013.1 GCA_012512795.1 Mycoplasmatota bacterium | reverse complement strand
GCCGCCTGAAACTTTATATCCTTTTCCACCAAATTTTCCTCCTGCATGTAAAACCGTAAAGATAGTTTCTACTGTTGATTTACCTGTTTTAGGATGAATTCCTGTAGGCATTCCTCTACCATCATCTTTAATTGTTGCACTATTATCTTCATTAATTATTATTTCAATATCATCACAAAATCCAGCTAATGATTCATCAACCGCATTATCTACAATTTCCCATATTAAATGATGCAAACCTCTAGATCCAGTAGTACCTATATACATTCCTGGTCTTTTTCTTACCGCTTCAAGTCCTTCTAATACTTGAATATCATTTACGCCATACTCATCTTTCATTTAATCCACCCTTTCGTCTAAATCATATATTTTTGCGTAACTAACAATTTTTTTGTTAATATTTTTTAAATCTGTTGTTGTAATAAATGTTTGAATTTCTTTATATAAAGAATTAAATATATTATTTCTATTTTTAGCATCTAGCTCACTAAATAAGTCATCAAGTAATAATATAGGTTTTATATCGTGTTCTTCCATAAATATTTTAACTTCAGATATTTTCATAGCAAGAACAATAAGTTTTTGTATTCCTTGAGAACTATATTCTTTTGCATTTTTCTCATTTTGAAAAAAAATATAATCATCACGATGAACTCCGAAAACAGTCATTCCTATATTTATTTCTTTTTTTCTTGTTTTATACAGTTCTTTTAGTATTTTTTCTTTATCATTTATCTGATAATCAGACTCATATTTAATTAATATATTATTGTTGTTAACATATTTTTTAAATATATTGTCAATATATTTATTAATTGAATTGATATAATCTTTTCTATAATTATATATTTTTAAACCTTCTTCTACTATTTTTTCATCAATAATATCAAGAAATCTAGTATCTAAATTTCCGTTTATCATCATCTTTTTTAAATAATCATTTTTATTTTTTATTAGATGATTATAATTATTTAAACTAAATATATATTCTTTATATATTTGTGAAATTTGTATATTTAAATAGTTTCTTCTAGTATTTGGTGAAGCTTTTATTAATTTAAGTTCATCAGGGGAAAGCATTATAACCCTATATTGAGAGATAAAATCACTTAATCTCCTTTGTAATTTAGAATTAATTTTTGTTTTTTTACCTTCTTTATCTAAAAATAATTCAATATTTTTTTTAATTCCATAATCATAACAATGAATTTTTATTCTAAAATATTTTTCATTATCTTTTATTATTGAATACTCATTATTAGTTTTAAAAGATTTTGCTAAACTTCCTAAGTATATTGATTCAATTATCGAAGTTTTACCCACACCATTTTTACCAATTATAATATTTAAGTTTGAAAAATTATCAAATATTACTTTTTTATAATTTCTAAAATTATTTAACTCAATTTTTGTAATATTCATTATTAACCTCTTTTAAACTTAAATTTTGAATTTTTATACTTTTAAAGTATACCTATACACCTATTTAATTATAACACAAAAAAGTATATAAAAAAAGATAAAGTTATATTTTATTATCTTTTTTTTCCATTCTTTCTTCAATAACAAATTTCAACCTAGTTGCTCTTAAAATTTGATTTGTTAATGATCCGATAGAAATATCAAATTCTAATATATCTCCATTTTTAAATAATATAGCTGATTTTTTCTCATTTACTAAATAATATTTATCAATTTTTTCTAAGTTGATCCATATGCATAAATCACTTTCAGGTGATTTAGTTGGAAAAAAAATTATTTTTCTAGATTCTTCTACAATTATTGGTGATTTATGAGTAATACCAAGCAATTTTTTAGTTCCTTCTTTTCTACCTTCATAAGAACTTCCAAAATACTCACAACTATGTTCTAAAACACTTAATGCTGATGAATTAATTATATATTCATTGCCATTATCTATTACTTTTGATGTGTTTTTATCAATAGGTAATATAAGTTGCGTATCATATGTTATTTCATAATTCATTTATTATTTCTCCTTTCTTTATGGCAAAATATACTAACACAAATAAAATGTCGAATTATGTCGAATTGTGTCGAAAAATAAAAAAAATGAACTTTAAGTTCATTTCTTTATTAAAAACAAATTTTAATATGTTTTCATTGGTAAAATTAATTCAATTAGCTCTTCGTTTTCTATTTCTTTTAGTATTATAGGATTAATTTCTCCATTTAATAATATATAGATTTCTTCTTTCTTAAATACTTTTAATGCTTCAATCATATATTTAGCACTAAATGAAAGTTTAATATTATTAGAGTTTTCGTTTATAATATCCATTTTTTCTTCAACTTTTCCCATTTCTACACTTGCTGCTCTAATAATTAATT
>JAAZDL010000012.1 GCA_012512795.1 Mycoplasmatota bacterium | reverse complement strand
GGATTTGACTATGTTTTTGATACTGCTTTTGGTGCAGATTTAACAATATTAGAAGAAGTTGCAGAATTAGCAGGTAGATTGACAAATAAAGGACCGTTGCCACAATTTACAAGTTGTTGTCCTGCTTGGGTAAAATATGCAGAAATTTATCATCCTGAATTAATTGAAAATATTTCCACCTGTAAAAGTCCTATTGGAATGCAATGTGCTATAATCAAAACATATTTTTGTGAGAAAAAAGGTTTTGATCCATCAAAAATAGTGACTGTAGCTATTACTCCTTGTACTTCAAAGAAAATGGAAGCAAAAGAATATACACCTAATATAGACTATGTTGTAACAGCTTCTGAATTGTCTCTTTTATTAAAAGAAGAAGATATTAAATTAGATTCATTATCTGAAACTCCTTTTGATGTAATGCTTGGTGAATCAAGTGGTGCTGGAATACTATTTGGCTCTTCTGGAGGAGTTACTGAATCTGTAATTAGAACATTATATAGAATTATGACTAAAGAAAATCTAAAAAAAGATAAATTAGTATTTAACGAAGTAAGAGGATTAAAAGGTATAAAAGAAGCAACTATATATATAGGTAAATACGAATTAAGAGTTGCTGTAGTTCAAAAACTAGGAAATTTAGAAATTTTACTTGAAAATGATGATTATAAAAAATATCATTTTATTGAAGTGATGAACTGTGAAGGTGGATGTGTAGGAGGCGGAGGACAGCCATTATCTCCAATTCATCAGTTAGAAAAAATAAAGAACGATAGAATGCAAGGAATATTTGATATAGATAGCAAAAGAGTTGTTAGAACTGCACATGACAATAAAGAACTTAAAGCATTATATAAAGAGTACCTTAAAAAACCATTAAGTGAAATAAGTTTAAAGTTATTACACACATCTTATATAGATAAAAGTGGTTTATTAAAAGGTGAAGAATAATATTAATTGAAATAAAAGAGCTATAAATAATTAGCTTTTTTTATGCAACAATGTATATAAAAAACACATACAATTGATAGAATATATAAAAAAGTGTATAATAAATTAATAAGAAATGCATTTAAAGGTAAGTGATTTAATAATGAAAATAGGATATTATGTTAGGAGATTAACTAAAATGAGTTTTAAAAGTATGTTCTTATCGATTGATAAAGTACATAAAAGAAGTAATAAAAATAAAATAGTTATATTCTTTGATATGGTTGGATGTTCACTTAAATATTCAGCGGGGTATTCTGACTACGAATATTTCAAATTTGAAGAGCTATCAAACAAGCAAAGAAAAACTTATATTACAAGAGGCATAAATAACGTATACATAAAAAAATTAAATGATCCTAAATATTGCCATATATTCGATAATAAAGTGATTTTTAATAAAAAATTTACAAAATTTTTAAATAGAGATTTTATAGATCTAGAAGAAAAAAGTTGTGAAGAATTTATTAAATTTGCAAAAAAACATAAAACGTTTATAGTTAAACCTTTAGATGCAGATTGTGGAATAGGTGTAGAAAAAATAGATATTGATAATGAAAAATCTTTAGAAGAAACATATAATAGATTAAAAGAAAATAAACAATTTTTAGCAGAAGAATACGTGAAACAAATTAAAGAAATTAATGATATATATCCAAACTCAGTTAATACAATTAGAATAGTTAGTGCTAGAGTAAATGGAAAAACAACAATATTATTTGAACTTATAAGAATAGGAAATTCAGGACATGTTGTCGATAATTTTCATCATGGTGGTATGTATGCAATAATAAAAAAAGGAATAATATCTACAAATGCTGTTGATAAACTTGGAAATGAATATGAATATCATCCTGTTACTAAAACTAAAATCAAAGGGTTTAAAATTCCTATGTATGACAAAGTTATTAAATTTGTAAATGATGCTAGTGAAGTAGTTCCAGAAGTTGGATTTGTTGGTTGGGATATTTCTGTTACAAAAGATGGACCAGTAATGATTGAAGGAAATAATTTACCTGCATATGATTTTTATCAATCAGAAATAGCTATAGATGATAGTAAAATAGGACTAAAACCTAAATTTGATGAAGCAATATTTGGAGTAAAAAATGAAAAAAATTAAATATTATGCAGCTTTATATTCAGCTAAAATCACAACTTTAGCGCTTAAGATATTTGGAAAAAAAGTACCATATTATCCTGGTGTTATAGCACAAAAAGTAGATAAAAATTTTATTATGTCATCTAAAAAACCTAGTTTGATAATAGGTGTAACTGGAACTAACGGTAAAACTACAGTATCAACAATGCTTTGTGATTACTTTAAAAATATTGGAAAAGCTGTAGTAAGCAATGATGGTTACAATTTAGATACAGGTGTAGCGGCATCACTAGTTAAACACACAAATATATTTGGTAAATTAAAAGGGGATGTATGGATTCTCGAGGTTGATGAAAGAGATTCAGGAGATATATTTTCGAAAGTAGAATTTGACTATTTAATTGTTACAAATTTGTTTAGAGATTCTATGAAAAGAAATGCACACGTTGAATACATTTTTAATCTAATAAAAAAGAATCTAAATAAAAAAACAAAACTTATTTTAAATGCTGATGACATTATTAGTTCTGATTTAGATAAATATAATAATGCACAATACTATAGTATTTCAAAATTGAATACAGATAAAGATAAACAAGAAAGTAAAATGTGTGATATTAGATATTGTCCTAAATGTGGGAATGAACTTGTCTTTGAATACGTTAGATATCATCATATAGGAAAAGTTAAATGTAGTAAGTGTGATTTTAAAAACAAAAAAGCTAAGTACGTAGCTAATATAGATTTTAATAAAAATGAGATTATTATAAATAACGATAAATATGATTTAATTACTAACTCTATATTTAACGCTTATAATTTATTATCCGTTGTCTCTTTATTATATGAGCTTAATTATCCTTATAAAGATATAAAAAAAGGCTTAGTAAATTTAAAAGTTGATACATCTAGATGGGATGAAACTGTAGTAAATGATATTAAACTTAACTTTATTTTAGCTAAAGGACAAAACTCTATTGCATGCTCAACAGTTTTTAAGTATTTAAAAGAAGAAAAAGATGACAAAACAGTTTTGTTAATGTTAGATGATGTTGAAGACAATATAGAATCTACAGAAACTATTTCGTGGATATACGATGCGGATTTTGAGTTTTTAAATGATGATAAAATAAAACAAATAATAGTTGGAGGAGCAAGGTGTTATGATTATAAGTTAAGACTTTTAATCGCTGGAGTGGATGAGAGTAAAATTAAAGTTATCCCTAGTGAATATGATATGCCTGAATTAATAGATTTTAATAAATCTAAACATATATATTTGCTTTTTGAGGTTTTTGCTTTAGAAAAAGCTACAGAAGTGAAAAACAATATAATAAAAAGGATGGGTGAAATTAATGATAAAAATTGAAATATTATACCCTGAAGTTTGTAATTTATATGGAGAAGTAAAAAATATTGAATATTTGCAAATGTGTATTAAAGATTGTGAAATTATAAGCACAAAATTAAATGAGACTCCTGCATTTACTAAAGAAAAAATTGATATGATTTTTTTAGGCCCTATGACTGAGTCTATACAAAATAGAGTTATAAAAAGTCTGATGCCTCATAAAGAAAAACTTAAAGAGTTAATAGATAAAAAAACAGTTATGCTTTTTACAGGAAATGCTTACGAAGTATTAGGAAAATATATTGAAGAAAATAAAGAAAAAATAGAATGTTTAAATATTTTAAACTTCTATACTAAAAGAGATATAAATAATAGAATAAATCAATTAATACAAGGAAAGTTTGAAAAACAAACAATTTTAGGGTACAAAAGTATTTTTACTGAAGTTTATAGTAAAGAAAAAGAATTTATAAGTATTGAAAAAGGAAGCGGAACTAATTTACAAAGTAAAAAAGAAGGAATACATATAAATAATTTATATGCAACTTCTTTGCTTGGACCTTTATTGATATTAAATCCGGATTTTACTAAACATATATTAAAACTGCTAAAAGTAAAGCCTGAACTGAAATTTAATGACGATATATATAAAGCTAGAGAAGTAAGACAAAAAGAATTTGATGAAAAAGTAAAGGAATAAAATGAATAAAAAAGAAACATTTGAAAAGTATGAATCAGAAGTTAGAAGTTATTGTAGAGTATTTTCAGAAGTGATGACTACCGCAAAAGGCTCAATTATTAAAGATGAAAATAACAAAGAATATGTTGACTTTTTTGCTGGAGCTGGGGCTTTGAATTACGGACATAATAATGATTATATAAAAGAAAAATTAATTGAATATTTAAAAAATGATGGAATTATTCATTCTTTAGATATGTTTACAGAAGCTAAGGAAGATTTTATTAATTACTTTGAAAAAGAAATATTAGAAAAAAGAAATTTAAATTATAAAATAATGTTTACAGGACCTACAGGAACAAATTCGATTGAAGCAGCATTAAAATTAGCAAGAAAAGTTAAAAATAGATCAAACGTTTTTGCTTTTATGGGAGCATTTCACGGAATGAGTTTAGGTGCTTTAGCACTTACTACTGACCTCTCAAGTAGAAAAGGAGCAGGAGTTGATCTTAACAATGTAACTCATATTCCCGCACCTTATATGTTTAAAAATTTAGATGTTATAAATTACATTAAAACAATACTTCATGATGATCACTCAGGAGTTGAAAAGCCAGCCGCTATTGTCATAGAAACTGTACAAGCAGAGGGGGGAGTATACATTTTTGAAAAGAAGTTTTTAAAAGAATTGAGAGAACTTTGTAATGAAGAAGATATACTTTTAATTATTGACGATATACAAGTTGGTAATGCTAGAACTGGTAAATTTTTCTCTTTTGAAAATTCTGGTATAGTTCCTGATATATTAACTTTGTCAAAATCTATTGGTGGATATGGACTTCCGTTTTCTTTAACTCTTTTTAAGCCTGAATTAGATATTTGGTCTCCTGGAGAACATAATGGTACATTTAGAGGGGCTCAACTATCTATAGTTGCTGCCAAAGCTGGATTAGAATATATGTTAAAAGAAAATGTTGAAAAAGAAGTAGAAAGAAAATCAAAAATTGTTAAAGATTTCTTAAAATCCATAAATAGTAAAAATATAGTTGATATTAGAGGTATAGGATTAATATGGGGTGTTGAATTTAAAAGTGAAAATCAAAGCAAACAAGTAGTAACTGAATGTTTTAAAAATGGACTTATAATAGAAAGAGCCGGTAGAGATAATGTCGTTGTTAAGTTAATGCCACCGCTTGTTATAGAAGATCATATTTTATTAAAAGGATTAGAAATTTTAAAGAATTCTATATTAAAATTAGAATAAAATGTACATAAAAGTGTAAAATGTATAAAAAAAACAAAAAAGTTAAAAAAAGTATTGACAAGTTGTTTGAATAATGTATATAATATAATTGTCCAATAGATAATATTTCTAATATCTAATAATTTACTTTATAATTTAATTATTATAAAATAAATATTAAATAATTAATATTATCATAGTGAAAAATTCTATATTATTTCATTATTTATATTTGACAATTATATTATTATTCAATTATATGTTTTTAATAATATTAATTTATTATTAATTATATATCTACATTATTAATAATATGTATATCAAAATATTATAAATAATAAAATATCTTATTAATTTAAGAAGTAGAATACTTATCTACTAAGGACAAACGATATATTGTTGAGAAAGTAAACTCAAAATGATAAGTAATTATGCTAAATACTGATAATATTTAGAGAAGTTTATATTAACAAAATTAATATAAATGATTCATAATTGTTTTTCGTAAACTCGAAACGATCTTGTTTTATCAGAACGGATCGTTTTTGGTTGGTATATTTTTATTTTTATGTTATCATTATCATGGTGATTAAATGAAATATTTAAGATATCTTATCATGTTTATTATAACAATTATAGTTGCTTTAATAATTATGTTTTATAATCCAAATAAAAAATATTTAGCTACATACAAAAACGAAATAACTATTTATTTTAATATAGAAGAAGAAGGTTATTTGTGGAATTATGAAATAAGTAATGATAATTTAAAAGAGACATCTAGTAATAATTTAAACTGGACATTCGTTCCAAACAAAGATGGAGAAGTTAATTTAGTTTATTATTTTAGAAATAAAGAAAACGTTGAAGATTACAAATATAAAATAGATTATACTTTTAAAGTAAAAAGAAATAAGATAATTTGGACAAAAGGATATGCTATAGGTTTACTAGAATATCCAAATCCTAAATAAATTGTGAAATATACATATATTTATAAAAATATGTATATTTTTTAATACTTATGTGGTAAAATCATGTTATGAAGGAGGATAAATATGGAACCTTATAAAGCAACAAAACTACCGTTTACATATGAAATGTCAAATGAATTACTTAAATTTTTATGTGATGCTAAAGAAACTTATGGAGAATATAAAGGGTATTTAAAAAATATGTCTTATGATTATAAACATTTTTTAGAATCTTTATTTATTAATGATATATATTATTCATTTAAAATAGATAATACTAAATTAACAAAAGATGATATGTTTTTTATGCCATACAAAGTTAAAAATAATAATGTTATAGAATTCAATAATATTAAAAAAGCTTTAGTATTAGGATTATCTCAAACTAATATTAATGGTTTTAGTGTTGATATATATAATAAGTTGCATAAGGTGTTTTTTACTGGCTGTAAGAAAGATAATCTTACTAAAGGTAGTGGACACTTAAGAAAGAAGCAAACGTTCATATTAAAGCCGGGATTGGCTGGATCAAGTGTATCTTTTGTACCTCCTGTTTATACTGAGGTAAACTCTTTAATTAAAAATTTGTGTGAATACATTAACGATTCTGAAGATGAACCTTTTGTAGCAGCAGCTTTGACACATTATCAATTTGAAAAAATACATCCATATGTATCTGGTAATGGAAAACTAGGAAGATTAATGATTCCAATTCAACTTTCTTTTTATAAAAAAGAACCCCCTATTCTATTTTTATCAGAAAGTATAGAAGAGTTAAAAAATACTTATTTTACTCTATTAAGTACTACTAATGAATTAGATTATAATAAATTTATTAAATTTATACTTCAATGTATAATAAATCAATGCAATTTAAATATTAAAAAAATCAAGAAATTAAATAAAATATATGAATCTGATTTAGAATTATTTAAAAAAGAGATAGGTGGAACTACAATATACAAAGTATATCCAGCTATAATAAAAAACATTGTTTTTACTACAAATGATATAGTTACGGAGTGTAAATTACATATCAACTCAGTTAACAAAGTTCTTAATAAACTAGTAGATAGTGGATTTTTAATTAAAGAAAAGAAAAAAGGAACTAATAGAGTAACATTTTGTTATAAAAGTATGTACGATATATTTATGAACTAATTATTTAGTTCATTTTATTTTTCCCATAAATATTTATAGTAATTAATATTATCTTTATTAATATTTTCAAATAATACATAAGGTCTTTTTAAGCCATTAACTATACTTACTAATTCATTAAAGTTATATATTGTTAAATCATCTATATAAAGAGACATTAATTTAACATTTTTTTTATATTTATTTAATAATATATTCTTAAACTGTGATATGTAAAATTCTTTATCATCATAAAAATATAATTCTTTAGTAAACAATTTTATATTTGAATAAATAGTTAAATGTAATATATATCTTATTTCTAATTGATTAATTTTAAATATATCTTTTAGAAAACATATGTATTGATCTATATTATATATAAAATTTTCAATTTTAGTTATTGTTTTCTTTTTATGAATAATTAAACTATCAACATAAATTGTATCATTATTTAATTTGTTGATTATATTTAATAAGTTATTATCTTGTAACAAAGCAAATATATCTGAACTATTGCAAATTTTTTCATTTAATAAATATTTTTCTATTTTTATGCTAAAAACACTATTTTTATTTTCGATCATATATTCTCCTAAAAGTATTATAAATCAAACAAAACATTTTGTATAGTTATACATTACATTAATTAAATTTAAAAAAATGTACAATTATTTTAGGTGAGTAGTATGGCAAAATTTAAGAGAAACTTTGAATTTGATAACAATATTATTGAAACTATTGCTTACAATGTAATAAAATATAGAAAACTATCTAATATAACTCAAGAGCAGCTAGCTGTTGATATAGGAGTATCTCCCGAATTTATAAGAAAGTTTGAAAGTACTAAGGGAAGTGAAGGTTTATCTTTAATGTCTCTTTATAAAATATCAGTTGTTTTAGCTGTTGATATGGATAAATTTTTTAATAAAATAGAGAAAAAATAGTTAAAAAAAGAAAAAATTTATTTAAATAATAAATATTTTTGTATGAATTAAAATAAATCTTGTAAAAATCAATAAAATATTGTATTATTAGTAGGCATGTCAAAAGGGGATGTTAAAATGAATAAAATTATAAATTTTGCTGTTGTTGCTCATGTTGATGCTGGTAAAAGTACACTTGTAGATGCTTTACTTAAACAAAATGGTGTTTTTAGAGAGAATGAACATGTTACAGATAGGGTAATGGATAGTAATGATATTGAAAAAGAAAGAGGAATAACTATTACAGCTAAAAACTGTGCTATTAGATACAAAGGGTATAAAATGAATATTGTTGATACTCCTGGTCACGCAGATTTTTCAAGTGAAATAGAAAGAATAATTAAAACTGTTGATACAGTTGTTCTTTTAGTTGATTCAGCAGAAGGACCTATGCCTCAGACAAGATTTGTATTAAAGGAAGCATTAAAATTCGGTTTAAAACCAATTTTATTCATTAACAAAATAGATAAGAAAGATGCGAGAGCTGAAGAAGTAGTTAATATGACATTTGATTTATTTTGTGAACTTGGAGCTACTAATGAACAATTAGATTTTAAAATTATATATGGTATTGCCAAAGAAGGGATAGCTAGATATAACGAAAATGACAATAATAGTGATATAATACCTTTATTAGATACTATTGTTGAAAATACTCCTGTATTCGAAGGAAATGAAAATGATCCTCTTCAATTACAAATATCTTCACTAGATTATGATAATTTTATTGGAAGACTAGGTATTGGTAGAATTAACAAAGGAAAAATTAAAGTTGGAGAATCTGTTACTATAGCTAAAAATGATGGCACTATATCAAAAGAAAAGATATCTAAATTATTCATAAATGAAGGAATTAAAAGACAAGAAGTAAGTGAAGCTACTTACGGTGACATTGTTGTTATTGCTGGATGTAGCGATATATCTATAGGAGATACTATTTGTGATAATAATCATGTTGTTCCACTTCCTAAAATAGAAATTGAAAAACCAACTTTAACAATGAATTTTTATGTAAATAATTCTCCTTTCGCAGGTAAATCAGGAAAATTTGTTACTAGTAGACATTTAAAAGAAAGATTAGAATCAGAATTAGAAAAAAATGTCGGTCTTGAAATAGAAGCATTGGAAAATCAAGAAGGATTCAAAGTTTCAGGACGAGGTGAGTTACATTTATCTATACTAATTGAAAATATGAGAAGAGAAGGATATGAATTAGGAGTTTCAAAACCTGAGGTAATAACTCAAATAATAGATGATGTTAAATATGAACCTTATGAAAAAGTATTAATAGATATACCTAGTGACTATTCTGGAACTATAATAAGTGATATAAGTGAAAGAAAAGGGATAATGATATCTTTAGTTCCTTCTGAAGAGACAAGAGTTAAATTAGAATTTTCAGTACCAACTAGAGGACTTATTGGATACAGAAGTAATTTTATTACAAATACTAAAGGTGAAGGAATAATGGTTAGAAGTTTTGACTCATATAAACCTTATGCTGGTGAAATAACAGGTAGAAAAAATGGTGTTCTTGTATCAATGGAAAATGGAATAGCTTTTGGTTATTCTTTATATAACTTATCTGATAGAGGAAGTATGTTTATAGACCCTAGCGAAGATATATATATTGGTATGATTATAGGTATTAATAATAGAGATAATGATTTAGATGTTAATCCTTGTAAGAATAAAGAATTCTCGAATACTCGTTCTAAAAGTAGTGATGAAGCAATTGTTTTAACTAAACCAATTAAATTTACTTTAGAGGAAGCTCTAGAATTTATTGAAGAAGATGAACTTGTAGAAGTTACTCCTGATAATATAAGGTTAAGAAAAAAAGAATTAGATCCAAAACAAAGATATAGAAAGAATAAATAAAAAAACATATACTTAGTATATGTTTTTATTTCTTTTTAAATTTATATAATATTTTACCTACGATGAATATAATTTCATCACTTTTTAATATAGCATATTTTTTGCCTATTGCTTTACCACCTACTGTTATTGAAGATATAACAGAGCTAATAATAAGCGAAGAAAACAAAATAGGTATTGGTGTAACATTAGTAATGTGTAATGCTAGCATTGCTCCTACTGAACCACTAACAATTCCGCAAATATCTCCTATTACATCGTTACATATACTAGCTATTCTACTAGAATTTTTTATTAAAGATACACTTTCTTTAGAACCTTTTATTTTTTTAGAACTTTTAGCATGGAAAGAAGATTCTTCTGCAGTCAACACAGCGGTTCCAATAATATCAAAAAAAATACCGATAAAAACAAAAGCCATAGCTAGTACAATTAAAGCTATGTAATTACAATTATTTATTATTAAATTCGATGCACTACTGAAAAATAGCGCTATAAAAAAAGTCATTAAAAATGCCTTTATTATCCAATTATCTTTTTTCATTAATTCTAACTCCTTAGGGAATTTCGCATGGAATACTATAAATTAATTTTACGGCTTTGGTCGAGTTGAATTTCTCTAATACTTACCTTCAGTTACCTTCGGGCGATTTCTCTTTAAAAATACTAATCACAAGTCACCATTTATGATCACTCGATCACCACTTAGTCCGCACTTCAATCTTTATAATATGAACACGCTAGAGGTTTTCCCAGACAAACAAGTGCTACTTTTATTCGCTTTTGCAGTTTATTTTTCAAAAAATCCCAATAAACCACTCACGACATGTGCTTTCATATTTGCGAACTGATAGAAGGAATCTGGATGTATGCCATTACATCTTTTCCTTAAACCTAAAATTATATGTTCACCCCAATCTGGGCGAAAGAAGCAAAACATATAAAGTATCTTTTTGCACAATTAATGGATTTTTAGCCCCATCTTCGAGTAGTATGTTTGACTAGCATAATGCTCCATACGAAAAAGATTATAACATAAAAAAAGGAAAAAGTCAAAAATTAGATTTTCTTTTTCCTTTAAAAAGGTCGGATATTCACAAGAATACTAATACTTTCTTTTACTTTTCTTGTCTCTTTTAATAGCTATAATGGCTGATGCTATCTCAACTAAATTTCCAATAACACATACATATGCTCCGACAGTTAAATTATATATAAACCATAAAGCAGCACAAACTGAAAACACTTTCTTATATACTTTTGGATCTTTAAAAGAAGCCCCAATTGTATATGAAAGAGCAGTTACTAGAGGTATTAATGATAATATGTCAGTATAATTAAAATATCCTATTACTAAAGTACAAAATAAAACTGGAATTATTAATTTTATTGGAACTTTTTTTCTAGATTTATCATATTTATAAAATAAAAGAGATCTAATAACAGCAACTAAATCCATATAACTAGCAGCAAAAGCATTTAAAAGAGCATATTGTATTGAAAATAAAAAATGTGCGAACATTTGAACTATCATCATATGTTTTTTCTTTCTACATTGCACAGAGAAAGAAAAAGTAAGCATTGCCGCAGCACCTACAAGTTGTGCATATAATATATTCATAGTTACTCCTTATTAAACATTATAATACTTTAATATAAAAATTGATATATAATTTTATTTAAAAAGGATATTAATTGTGTTATAATCTATCGTATAAAGGAGAGGAAATTATGAGTTTTATTAAAGAAACAGAAAAGTACATTGAAGAAATAATTAAAGAATGTGGTTATGAAATTGACACAGTAACATTGGAGTCCTCTTCAAGACGCGATTTAGGAGAATTTCAAATTAATGTTTGTATGGGTCTTGCTAAAAAGCATGGAGAAAACCCAAGAGAAATAGCTGAAAAAATCATTAAAAAATTTGATGATAGATTTTATAATATTAATATTGCTGGCCCAGGCTTTATAAATGTTAGTATTAGTGATGATAATCTAATT
>JAAZDL010000011.1 GCA_012512795.1 Mycoplasmatota bacterium | reverse complement strand
TTCTAACGGAACAACAGATACAATAACAAAGAACTATGTTGATGCAATAAATGAGAATTATTTAATAGATAGAGTTGTATCATATGAAATAAATATTAAAAAATTTCAAGCTTCTGATACTATAACTGTTAAATATTATTTGTTAAAAACTAACTAAATATCAATTATATTAATAAAAAAGAGTTAATTCTCTTTTTATTTTTTTGAAATAATGTTATTATAGTCAATAAGAGGTGAACTATATGATAGATATTAATCTTATTAGAGAGAATAAGGAATTAGTAAAAAACAATATTAAGAAAAAATTCCAGGACCAAAAACTGTCGTTAGTTGACGAAGTATTTAATCTAGATTTAGAGTATCGTGAATGCAAATCAACTGGGGATAATTTAAGAAGTGAGAAAAATAAATTAAGTGATTCTATTGGTCTTTTAATGAGGGATAAAAAACTTGAAGAAGTTTCGGATGTAAAAAATAAAGTATCTGAAATTCAAAAGGAAATTGAATCATTAGAATCAAAAGAAAAAGAACTTGAATCTAGTATTAAGAAAATTATGATGGTTATTCCAAATATTATAGATGAAAGTGTTCCACTTGGAAAAGATGATAGTGAAAATGTAGAAGTTGAAAAATTTGGTGAACCAATTATTCCTAAATACGAAGTTCCTTATCATGCTGATATTCTTGAAAAAATAAGTGGACTTGATAAAGAATCATCAGGTAGAACAAGCGGAGCTGGTTTTTATTATTTAACTGGTGAAGCTGCAAGAATACATTCTGCCATGTTGAGTTATGCAAGAGATTTTATGATAGATAAAGGTTTTACTTACTGTATTCCTCCTTTTATGATTAGGGAAGAAGTTGTTAGTGGCGTTATGTCTTTTGAAGAAATGGAAAATATGATGTATAAAATTGAAGGTGAAGATTTGTATTTAATTGGTACATCTGAACATTCAATGATAGGAAGATTTAAAGATAATATAGTAAAAAAAGAAAATTTACCAATTACGCTTACTTCTTATAGTCCTTGTTTTAGAAAAGAAGTAGGGGCTCACGGCATAGAGGAAAGAGGTATATATCGTGTACATCAATTTGAAAAACAAGAAATGATTGTTATATGTGAGCCTGAAGATTCTATGGACTGGTACGAAAAAATGTGGGCATTTACAGTAGAGTTTTTTAGAACTTTAGATATACCTGTTAGAACACTTGAGTGTTGTAGTGGAGATTTAGCTGATTTAAAAGTTAAGAGCTGTGATATAGAGGCATGGAGTCCAAGACAACAAAAATATTTTGAAGTTGGTTCATGTTCTAATTTAGGAGAGGCACAAGCAAGAAGACTTGGAATAAGATGTAAAAATGATAAAACTAGTTATTTCTTACATACACTAAACAATACAGTTTTAGCAACGCCAAGAGCTTTAATAGCTTTTCTTGAGAATAATTATAATGAAGATGGAAGCATTAATATTCCGGAAGCATTAAGAGTTTACATGGGTAATAAAAAAATAATAAAATAATTTAATTGATTTTTCAGGGTGGTATATTATGAAAATAAATTTAGAAGAATTGTTCAAAGATCTTCAAAATTCTTGCGATGCTTTAACAAGAAGTAATACTAAGAGTACATTTATATCTAATTTTGAAGACTTTCAAAAACTAAATTCTATCTTTGCGTTAATTACAGATTTTTATTATGAAGAATCTGAATTTGTTGATAATAACTATAAAGAAGAGTATTTAAATTCATCAAACAAAAAAAACATATTTGATTTTTATAATGCTTATTATGAAAACGAAATGTTTTTTCTTTCTGCTACTAACAACTTTGATAAGGCTCTTAATGATATAAATTTTTTTAGTATGCCATTTTATGATACATTAGAAAAATTTAATGAAAAAGATTATATTGATATTATATTATTTTTTTGTTCTAAGTTTGGCAATAATGTATATAAAATCGCTAAAAAATATTTTGATGAGCAAAAAATTCAAAATGGCTTACACGGCGATATAGAATTTGAAAGAGCTTATTTTGATTCTAGATTTTCTAAAACGGGCTATATTTCTATTTATGATAATAAACTTAATTCTAAAAGTTTATCATTTTTAGCTCATGAATTAGGTCATGTTGTTGATAGAGAAGTTTTTATATTTCCCCAACAAAAAAAATTATCTATAAAAGATGAGTTAATGATTGAGGTTCCTTCTGCATTTTATGAAATTGAATTTCTTAATTTTTTGAAAAATGAGCATATTGATGTAAATGGTTCTCTTATACTTCTGAATTCTATATATGATATGGTTAGAGAATTTAACGAAACTTTAGAAGAAATATATTGTTATGATGATGCTTATGTTGATGAAAGTGGAGATTTAATTGTAAAAATTGAAGATAATGTATTTGATTCTGTAAATTTAAAACAAGTTGTTTATTATTCAGTTGGATATTTACTTGGGTTTCATTTAAGCAACTTATATGAAAATGAGCGTAATAAATTTGACAAAAAATTCTTTAACTTATTGTGCGCTAGGAAAGAAAAGAGCATTACTCAAAGTATTCAAGATTTGGGTTATAGTCTTGATGAGTTTATAAGTGGTAAAATAATTTTACCTAAAGTAAAAGAAACAACACTAGAACTAAAGAAAAGATATAATATTAAGTACTGAAATATTATATCTTTTTTATTTAAAATAATTTATAATCTGTATTATTTTTGATAGTATTAGGGTTTATAATTAGTTTTTTATATTTTCCTTTTGATAAAGCATAATAATTGGCAACAGCTAAAGTATTTTCGACAACTGTTTTAATACCTCTAGCCCCAAGTCCTAATTTATGAGCTGCAACAGCAATTTCGTGAAGTGTTTCATCATCGAATTCAAAATCTATACCTATGCTATCAAAAAACTTTTTATATAGCATTAACTGACTTTTATCAGATTCAAGAATGATTCTTTGTAATTCAGGAATATCTAAATTATCCATTACAACAATTGCATTCGTTCTTCCAATAAACTCAGGAATTAAGCCATATTTTTGTAGTGTATCACTATTATAAATATTTTTGTTATTTTTAGTTATTATTTCATCAGAAGGATAACCAAATCCAATTTGTTTTTTTACATTTGAGAAATTTTCAATTCCTGAAAAAGCTCCTAAAAATGCAAAAGAAAGTAGGGATGTATCAAAACAAATCTCTTCTTTAGAACTAGTTTCTAAATAGTAAGTATGTCCTTCCATCATTTTAATCAATGATTCTATTACTGCTGATGTATATGTAACATGCTCTTTATTGTTTGATGCTTTTTTATCTATTTCATCTAAAACAAGAATTCCTCTTTGTGCTTTTTCAATATCTCTATCCGCATTTTCGTAGAGATGAATAAGCATTTCTGATACATCTTTTCCTTTATAACTAGGTGCAGTATATTCAGATGAATCTTCAATAGTTATAGGTATATTTGAGTGTTTTGAAATGCATCTGAAAATTTCTGTTTTTCCAACTCCAGTAGGCCCACAAACGAGAATGTTTGATTTTAATCCACTATCAGTAAGTCTTTGGTTTTTAGCTATAGCTGTAGCTATTTCTTTAATTTGAGAATCTTGACATATAACAGTTTTGCTTACCTTATCATATAATTCATCAGAATAAACAACTGACTTTTCACTTTTAATAACTTTTATTTTTATAAATGGTAAAAAATTTTCTTCAAGATTATTATTTGTAGCCTCATTTTTACGATTAATAAGATCAGTTTCTATAAGTTCATCTATTCCTTCATAATAATCAGTATTAACTTCAATAAATATTTCTCTGTCATCTGCAGTTGCTATAGTTTGAACAGCTTTTTGTCCTTTTCCATAAACTTGAAAGAAAATGTATTCTTCAAGTTTTTCAAGTTTTTTATTTAGCATATTAAAAATTCTTTTTTTCTCTAAAGCAGACAAGTCAGAAATTGGATATGGAAAAGCATAAACAAACTCTTCGTCAAGTTCAGTTATATCGCTGATAGAAGAATAAACGAAATTGTTTTTATCATCAACAAAACACTCTTTATCATTGCTGTTAAGAATCTTTCCTTTTAATATACTTATTGGTTCATAAAGATAAGCTGTGATATCGTCACTTTTTTTTGCGTCTTTTCTATTATAAATAAAAACAATTGCTTCATATTCCATATATAACTCCGTTAATAATAGTTTGCTTATTATTATAAGTGATTCTTTACCTATAGTCAATCTAATGATATTGTTATTTACAATAAAAAATTATATAATAAATATATAAGGTGGCTTATGAAAGAAAAATTAAAGAAAGATTTATTTCATTTATATAAAACAACATCTTTTATCAAGAAAAAAACTAAAACATCTTTTATTGTTATACTAATTGATATTTTATGGTGTTATATTTTTTATTCTGCTAATTATAATGAATATAGAATATTTGAGTTCTATAAAATTAGTCATAAAAATAGGAAGACATATTTAACAAAAAGGAAATATTATTCTATAATTAGGAATCTTAATAACTCAGAAGATATTAATATTTTAAAGAATCAAAGTATTTTTTATGAAAAGTTTAATAAATATTTAAAGAGAGAAATATATGATATTTCAAAAATGAGCTTTAAAGAAAGTGAATTGTTTCTAAAAAATAATCCAGAAATAATATGTACTTCTTATGATTCTAATTCAAAGTATGAAAAACTAAATGTTAAAGATTATAGGTCTCCTGCTTTTATGATAGAATATATGAAACAAAATAAACTTTTTATAATGCAAAAACCTATACTTGAACATAAGATGATGGTAGATATTAATAAATATAGTATGAATTATATTTCTATAGTTACTTTGTATTATAATGATGATGTTAATATTATTTTTTCAAGTATTAAGTTTGGAAGTAAAGATGAATATATTTACAATATTGATGAATCTAATCCTATAATGGGTAAAATTGATGAAGAGAATTCTTGTATATATACAATATGTAAGGATGAAAAAGGAATGTCATACAAAGAGCATCCTATAACAAAAATAAAGTTTGATAAATACAAAGTACCAAGATTTAACGAAGCTTTAAACTTAGTAAAATCTTTAGCAAAACAAATACAAGATGTTAAGTTAATAGAGTGGAGAATAATGATTTCTAAAACTGGACCAATATTAATGGAAGCAGTGCAGTGGGAAGATTATTATTTTTCACAACTTAGTGTTAATAATAAAAATAAAGAAGGATTGCTTCCATTATTCAATAAAATATTAAAGTAAGCTGAGCGCTTACTTTTAAATTATATTTTTAAATTTTTCTCTGTTTTTTATTGTAGAACTTTCAAGAAGAGAAGATGCTCTTAAAATAGATATATTTCCAAACTTACTATTTATATTATCAATAGCTTCGTAATAATGAGTTGTTTCTATTTCATTTTTATCAAATAAACTAAGTTGTTTTGAGTGATTTGTAGATAATTTTGAAAAGGCAATTGTCACTTTTCTAATAGGCAAATCCTCTACATTTTTATAATACATATATTTTAAAACATCTAATATTTTTGTGGTATTATCTTCTTCGCAATTTAGCGCTATTGTATCTGAAAAACTTTTATATAAATCTCTTGAATAAGTAACTTCAATAAATACAAACTTTGTTACCATATTCGTTTTCCTAAGTTTTTTACAAAGCATATCGTTCATTTCAGTTATTATTAATAATGTTTCTTCAATATTATAGTCTTCGTTTAATACTTGGCTCATACTCATGGATTTCTCTTTTGAATTTTTGTTCATATCTTTTATTGTATTATAATCAATTCCATTTCCTTTACACCATATATCATTTCCAGCAACAGGGCCGAATCTTTTAATATAAAAATCTTTGCTATACTTATTTATATCTTTAAGATTTTTTATACCAAGATTATTTAATTTTGCTTCAGTATTTTTTCCAATACCCCATATTTCACTTAATTTATTTATTTTCCATAATTTGTTTTCAATATCTTCGTATGTCCACTTTGCAATAAATTCTTTGCTATGTTTAGCTTCTGTGTCCATTGCCACTTTTGCTAAAAATATATTTGGCCCAATGCCACAAGAAGAGGTAAGACCTGTTTTATTTTTTACTTCTTTCATAATATCTAAAGCAAGCTCATAATCAGTTTTTTTATAATATTTTAAATAATCAGTTACATCAATAAATACTTCATCAATAGAATATATATGAATATCTTCTTTACTAATAAAACTTTTATAAACATTGATAACTTCTTTACTATATTTTTCGTATAAACTCATTCTTGGTTTAGCATATATTATTTTGATATTTTTAGGAAGAGAAAAAACTCTACTTCTACTTTCAATTCCAAGATGTTTTAAATAAGGTGTAATAGCTAATGTCATAGCTCCTTTTCCTCTTGTAACATCAGCAACAACAAGAGGCGTGTTAAATGGATCTAAATTCCTATAAACACACTCCACGGATGCAAAGAAACTTTTTAAATCTATACAAACTATATTTCTTTCTTTCATACAAACACTCTTTCGTATTAATTTTATCATATATGAGTAACTTGTCAATTAAAAAGAACTAATTTAATTAGTTCTTTTTTTAAACTCAAGAATTATCCCTTTAGGTCTATGTTCTTCTCTATCTTTATTTACATATGTTTTTAAAAGTTCACTTTGACTATTTCTTTTACTTTCATATATTCTATCTTCATTCATAAGAGCTTCACAAATATCTTTGATTTCTATTTCTTCTTTATCATTTAATGCAGCTATAGCATAAGCCTCTTTTAAAATATCTAATACTAACCTTGGATTACTCGCTCTGTCATTATAAACTCTAGAAGTATTTTTAGTTGATTCAATTAACCAATTAATTATATGTTTTTTATTTTCTTCATCAAATAAAAATTTTGAAAAACTAATTTTATTATAAGCATTTATTAAATCATCAATTATTTCATATATTACTTCATTTGTAGGCTCTTTTATTGCTATCTTTTTTAATCTTGTTTTAAATGCAGTATTAGGTTCTATATATTCAGCATATTCTTCATTTGTTGTTGCTCCTATAATTCTAACTTTGCCATCTAAATATGGTTTTAAGATTTCAGCTACAGTGTTATTGTCACCTTCAGATTTACCTCCACTTATAGCTTGATGTATTTCATCAATAAATAACACAATATTTTTATCTTTACTAGCCTCTTTTAAAATACCTAACATTTTTTCTTCAATAGTTCCAACATATTTTGTACCAGCAACTATTGTAGTAGTATCTATACTAATTATTTTTAAGTTTTTTAGTGGAGTAGGAACATTTCCTTTTTGCACTCTATATGCCAAACCTTTAACTAAAGCAGTTTTTCCACATCCAGCATCTCCTGTTATTATAATTGATTTATCTTTTTCAGGATATAAAAGTATTTGTTCAATTCTTCTTATTTCTTTTTCTCTTCCAACTGCAGGGTCTTTAATGTACGCGGCTTCAGTTAAATCATCTCCATACTTTTTTAAATTAGTATTATAAGATGCATTTTCGTTATTTATTAGTACTGTTCCAAACATATCTTCTTTATAAGCAGTAAAAGTAAACTCTTTACCATTATCTTCTAAAATAGTAAACTGACAAAAAACAGAATTATCAAATGAAGATATAAAGTTTTCAAATACTTTTTCATTTATTTCTTCACCATTTATTTTAGTTATTTGAGTATATGGGCCAAACTTAATTTCTTTTATGTTATTGTTTTGTATAGGAACAGAAATATTACTAATATTTTTATTTAAATAAAGAAAGACAGTTTCTCCATCAAAAACAATATTGAAATTATTTAAATTATATTCTTCAAACTCTTCTTCTTGCATTTTTTCTTCCAGATCAACACCAAACTCTTCTGCTAATTCTGAACATTTAATTCCTACTATAGTTTGATATTCATCATAAATATCACTTTTATAGAAATCTTTTATTCCAAATTGTGACAGTAACATGTTTTCTATTGTTTCATAGTTTGACATTGATATATAATCAAATAAATGATAAGGCTCTAAATCATTTAAAAAAAAGTCACAGTCTTCAAGATAGTAGTCATATTTAAAATTATCTAAGATAGTTATTAATACATTACTTAAATCACTTTTTTGATAAAACTTCGTTTGGTTAATATCTTTTATTTCAAAATTTTTATTAGGATTAAAATATTCAACACATTTTTCATAAGTTATTCCTTTAGAATTAAAAAAATCTTTAATAAAACTTTTCTCATGTAATATTGCTAAAAAAGCAGCTATAGGTAAAGATGACGTTTTGTTTTCTGTTTGATCATCAATAGAGTCCATATATGATAGGACAACCTTTAAATATTTTTTTGTTTTTTCATTTAATTCGTTATAAATTTTTTCGTTTTCCATATGTTACCTCATTAACTTAATATAGTAACAAAATAAAAAAATACTGTCAAATAAAAATGTATAATTATTATATATGTTATTACTTGAGTTTTTATTTACATTATAGTTTTAATTAAGTATATTTATGTTATAATTGATAAAATGGATGTGATATATTATGTTACTACTTTCAATATGCGATAATGCTGAGGTTATGTCAGTATTAGTTATAGTTAAAAAATTAATTTTAATTATCAGAGTTGTTATACCTATAATATTAATATTAGTTGTTTCTATTGATATGGTAGGTGCTATAAAAGTAGGAGATGAAGACTTGCTTAAGTCTAAATTAAAGAAAATACCTGTAAGAGCAATAGCTGTTGTTGCAATATTTTTAATTCCTTCTTTTGTTAATTTAATTATTAAATTAGCTGATCCTTCAAATGAATATTTAAAGTGTTTAGAATTTTCAACTGAAGAAAGAGTTGTTGAATCATTTATTGAAAGAGCCGAATATTTAACAGCAAAAGCTGAAGAAACTGCTGATTATGGTGATTATGCTCTTGCTTTAAAAGCTGTTAACAACATAGAAGACCAAGATGTATGGCAAGAATATATTGATAGACTTGATCCTGTTTTTATGAATATACAAAGTAGAATTGAAAAAGCAAATGAAAATAATTTCTTTAATAAAATTAGCTCTGGAAATGCATTTGGAAACGGTAGTAGACAAGGAATGATAGATGTTGCTGCTGCTCAAATTGGTAATGTAGGAGGACAAAAATTTTGGACTTGGTGGGGATATCAAACTAGACCTGCTTGGTGTGCGATATTTGTTAGTTGGGTAGCTAATGAAAATGGACTTATTGATTCAGGTGTAATTCCTAGCTTTCAAGGTTGTGGGGCAGGAGCTGATTGGTTTAAGCAACATGGTCAATGGAGAGATAGTAGTTACACACCTTCTCCAGGAGATATAGTATTCTTTAATTGGCCTAACACTTCATATACTTACGATCATGTTGGTATTGTAGAATATGTCTTAGGAGATGAAATACATACTATAGAAGGAAACACATCTGATCAAGTTAAGAGATGTACTAGATATAAAAGTACCATAATAGGTTATGGAGTACCTAATTACTAGTGTATCAAAGTGCTTGTAACAAAAAAAATATTATGTTATAATACATTTGGACAACGAAGAGTGGGCAAAAACCCACTCTTTAAATTCGAAAAGTAGGAATTTATGGAAGAAAAAATAATAAATGCAATTAAAAAACCACTTCAAGATTCTAATATAGAACTTGTTAATGTTCATTTTGATATTGAAGATGGTAATGAAACTTTGTTTGTAACTATTGATAGCGAAAACGGGGTTGATTCAGATTTGTGTGTAGAAGCAACAAGAATAGTTGATCCAATAATTGATAGTTTAAATTTAGAAATTGAAAATTATATTTTAGATGTAGGAAGCAAAGGAGTGAGTGAGAGTGAACAGTAAAGAGTTCAAAAAAGCATTAGATTACATCGTTACTGAAAAAGGTATAGAAGAAGAAGTTGTTATTGAGGCAATGCAAGCGGCATTATCAACAGCGTTTAGAAAAAATGAAAAAGCTGATTATGCATCTAGAGTGCTTATTGATAAAAATACAGGAGAAATAAAAGTATTTAAAGTAACTACAATAGTTGATGATTATGATGAAGAATTAGAAAACGAAACATTAGAACTTGAAGAAGGTGAAGAAGAAAGACTTTGTCATGATTATTTAAATGAAATTATGATAAGTGATGCTAAAAAAATAAATAAAGAATATCAAGTAGGCGATGAAATACTTGAAGAAGTAACTCCAAAAGATTTTGGAAGAGTAGCTATATCAGTTGCAAAACAAGTAGTTCTTCAAAAGATTCGTGAAGCTGAACGTGAAAAAGTAATGGATGAATTCGAAGATAAAGAAGAAGAATTAATGGTTGGTTTCTTAGCTATGGAAGATGCTAGAAACTATTATGTAGACCTTGGAAAAGCTAGAGGAATACTTCCTAAGACTGAATTAATACCAAATGAAAAACTTACTATGGGTGATAGTATAAAAGTTTATATTACGAAAATAGAATCTACTCCTAAAGGACCACTAATATTAGTATCAAGAAAAAATTATGGGTTTGTTAAAAGACTATTTGAACATGAAATACCTGAATTTAGTGATGGTACATTAGAATTAAGAGGAGTTGCTCGTGAACCTGGGATTAGAAGTAAAGTGGCAGTTTTGTCTACAAATCCTAAGGTGGATCCCGTAGGTAGTTGTATAGGGGAAAAAGGAAGAAGAATAGCAAATATTATTTCTGAATTAGGTGGAGAAAAGATAGATTTAATAGCTTATTCTGATGACCCGGAAACTTTTGTTGCAAATGCACTTAGTCCTGCTAAAAATTTAAATGTAAGTATTACAGATGAAAAGAAAAAAGAAGTTTTAGTTATAGCTGATGATGAGAATTTAAGTTTAGCTATAGGTAAAAAAGGTATTAATATTAAACTTGCAAGTAAATTAACTAAATATACAATTAATATTAAAACTTTAGCAGATATAAATGCACAAATTAATTCTTAGGAGGTAATAAAATGAAAACTAAAAAGATTCCTATGAGAATGTGTGTAGTAACAAGAGAAAGATATGAAAAAAAAGATTTGTTTCGTATTGTTAAAAGCAAAGAAGGAGAAGTATTTGTAGATGATACATTAAAAGCTAATGGAAGAGGTGTATACTTACAAAAGAATAAAGATACAATTAACATAGCAAAAAAAACAAATGCCTTATCAAGAGCATTAGAAACAGATGTAAAGGATAGTATATATGAAGAGTTATTAAGCAAGATATAAAGAAGGAGGATGATTATATATGAATATAAAAGAATATGCTTTGGAATTAGGAATAGATTCAAAAACTATTATAAATAAATTAAATGAATTAGGGTTTGAATTTAAAAATGAAAATGAGCTTTTGGATGACGAGGCTTTAATAGTTTTAGATAACGAACTAGGAGATATGGCAAGTGTAGATAGTACACTTAATGAAGAACTTGCTTCTAAATATGAATTAGAAGATAGAGCTGAGGAAGTTGCTTTAGCATATAATATCGAAATAGACGAAAATACTAAAGTTGTTGAAAAAATCAAAAGAAAAGAAATAACTCCTAAACAAAACCAAGAAGAACTTTCTTTAAAAAAGAAAAAAATATATAAAAGCAAAGAAAAGCTTCAAAGTAATAAAGAAAGTGTTGAATCAAATATTGTTTTATATAAAGAAGGAATGAGTGTTTTAGATTTATCGATTGAGTTAAATGTTCCAGTAAATGATATAGTAAAAAAACTAATTAGTATGGGACTTATGATTTCTTCAAATCAAAATATTTCTTATGAAGATGCATCTATACTAGTTCTTGAATATAATAAAGAACTTGTTAAAGAAGAAACAACTGATATTACTAATTTTGAAGAGTATATAATAAATGAAAAAGAAGAAGATTTAGAACCAAGAGCAGCAGTTGTCACAATAATGGGACATGTTGATCATGGTAAAACAACATTGCTTGATTATATAAGAAATTCACAGGTAGCTCAAGGAGAAGCTGGTGGCATAACACAAGCAATTGGTGCATACCAAGTAGTTAAAAATAATAAAAAAATAACTTTTATAGATACTCCAGGACATGCTGCTTTTACTGAAATGAGAGCAAGAGGAGCTAGTGTAACTGATATAGTTATTATAATAGTTGCAGCAGATGATGGTATTATGCCTCAAACTAAAGAAGCTGTTGATCATGCTAAAGCAGCCAATGTTCCTATAATAGTTGCTATTAATAAAATTGATAAACCAAACAAAAACGTTGATAAAATAATGAGCGAAATGAGTGAATTAGGACTAACTCCTGAAGAATGGGGAGGAGATACTATATTTGTTAAGATTAGTGCTCAAACTGGAGAAGGTATAGATTTACTTCTTGATAATATTAATGCATTATCTGAAGTATTAAACTTAAAAGCAAATCCAAATAGATATGCTATTGGTTCAGTAATTGAGGCAAGACTTGATAAAAATATAGGTCCTGTTGTAACTCTATTAATACAAAATGGAACTCTTAGAATTGGAGATCCAATAGTAGTTGGAGTTCATTATGGAAAAGTTCGTACACTTAAAAATGATATAAATCATGAAGTAGTAAGTGCAGAACCTTCAAAACCAGTTGAAGTAACTGGACTTGAAGATGTACCAGTTGCTGGTGATAAATTTATGGCTTTTGAAAGCGAAAAAGAAGCTAGAAGTGTTGCTTTTAAAAGAAAAGAAAATGAAAAAGCTAAGAAATTTGCTAAAAAAGCAGTAAGTTTAGAAGAATTATTTGAACAAATTAAAGAAGGAAGAAAAGAAATTAATATTGTATTAAAAACTGATGCAAAAGGTAGCGAAGAAGCAGTTAGAAACTCATTATTAAAAATAGATGTTGAAGGTGTTAAAATCAATATTGTTAGAAGTGGAACAGGTAATGTAACTGAAAGCGATGTTGTTCTTGCTAATGCTTCTAATGCAGTAATTATTGGATTTAACTTAGCTCCATCAATGCAAACAAAAGAAACAGCTAAAAGTTATGGTGTAGAGATAAGAACATATAACATTATATATAAAGTAGTTGAAGAAATCGAAGCTGCCATGAAAGGAATGTTAGATCCAACTTATGAAGAAATAATAACTGGAAATGCTGAAGTAAGACAATTATTTCACTTTTCAAAAGTTGGAAGTATAGCTGGGTGCCATGTTATTAGTGGAAATATAAAAATGAATTCTGAATGTCGTGTAATTAGAGATGGAATTGTTGTTGTTACATCAAAAATCTCTTCATTACAAAGAGAAAAGAACTCAGTACGTGAAGTTAAAAACGGTTATGATTGTGGAATAACAATTGAGAACTTTTTAGATATTAAAGAAAAAGATATTATAGAAACATTTGAAATGAAGGAAGTGAAAATACTATGAATCTAAAAGGTGAAAGAGTAGCTTCTGATATGAAAAAAGAACTTGGTTCTATACTTCTTACTGAAGCTAAAGATAAAGATTTTAAAAATGTAACTATAACTGATTGTAATGTAACTAATGATTTAAGTTTTGCTAAAATTTACTTTACAACAACTGATGAAGATAGAGATAAAGTAGAAAAAGATTTAAATAAAGCGCAAGGTTTTTTTAGAACATTACTTGCAGAACGTTTGCAGATTAGGCATACTCCAGAATTAAGATTTGTATTTGACGAATCTATTGAATATAGTCAAAAAATAGAAAAAATAATAGAAAAAATAAATGAAAGTAAGTAATATTTATGGAAGATGATATAGTTTATTGTTCTTGTATGTTAAAATTATTATATTTAAGAAAAATAAAAAAATATAACTCTTTTGTTGATAGAATATCTAATTACTCAGATATTGTAGAAGAAGGGCAACTTTGTCTAGTTTCAGAAACAATAATTGACGAAGGAGATATAGACTTTAATGGAGAATGGAATAGTAATTTCGTTGTGGTAGAAGAACTTTATCCTATTAAGTATTGTCCTATTTGTGGTAAAAAATATTTTGCTTTAACAAAAAAATTATATAAAAAATAACTTTAGATTAACACCTATTATT
>JAAZDL010000002.1 GCA_012512795.1 Mycoplasmatota bacterium | reverse complement strand
GAAGTATACTTACTAACAAGTATGCGGAAGGTTACCCAGATAAAAGATATTATGGAGGGTGTCAATATATTGATATATTTGAAAAAAAAGCAATAGAATATGCTTGTTTGTTATTTAATTGTAAGTATGCTAATGTTCAACCACACAGTGGAAGTTCTGCAAATATGGCAGTATATAGAGCTTTATTAAACCCTGGAGACAAAGTTTTAGGTATGAGTCTTTCTCAAGGTGGACATTTGACACATGGAAGTAAAGTGAGTTTTAGTGGTATTGATTATGAAATAATAGGATATGAACTTGATTCTAAAACAGAACAACTTGATTATAAAAAAATAGAAGAGCAAGCAATCAAGGAAAAACCTAAAATGATTATAGCTGGATCTAGTGCATATAGTAAAGAAATAGATTTTAAAAAATTTAGGGACATAGCAGATAAGTGCGGAGCGTATCTAATGGTTGATATGGCACATATTGCTGGTTTAATTGCAGCAGGCTATCATAATTCACCAGTTATGTATGCCGATGTTATTACAAGTACAACACATAAAACTTTAAGAGGACCAAGAGGAGGATTAATATTAACTAACAATGAAGAAATAATAACTAAAATAAATAAAGTTGTTTTCCCCGGAATTCAAGGAGGCCCTTTAATGCATGTTATAGCAGCTAAAGCACAGTGTTTTTATGAAGCATTACAACCAGAATTCAAAGATTATATAAAATCAGTTGTTAGCAATGCTAAAGTTATGTCAGAAGAATTTGCTAAAAATGATATAAAAGTTGTTTCAGGAGGAACTGATACTCATTTAATGTTAATAGATGTAAAATCAAGTTTTGGCTTAACCGGAAAAGTAGCAGAAAAAACATTAGATGACATATTAATTACTGTTAATAAAAATTCTATTCCTTTTGATAGTGAAAGTCCTAGAGTTACAAGTGGTTTAAGAATAGGATCTCCAGCAATGACAACTAGAGGTTTAAAAAAAGAAGAATTTGTTCAAATAACAAATATAATAATAAAAGCACTTAAAAATCACGAAAATAAAAAAATACTTAGAGAGTGTAAAAAAGAAGTATTAAATTTAACAAATAAGTTTCCAATAAAAAATATAAAGTAGCTAATAACTACTTATATCTATCCATGAAATATAGTTAGAATATTTTTCTAACTCTTTTATTGTAAGTTCAATAGCAGATGATTCACTACCGCAAGCTGGAAAAACAGTATCAAATCTCTTCAATGATTCATCTAAATATACGTCTATATTTTCTTTAATAGCAAAAGGACAAACTCCTCCAACGTTATGACCAATATGTTTTTGTACATCATCAAAAGAAAGCATAGAAGCTTTTTCGTGAAATATAGATTTATATTTTGAGTTATTTATTTTTGCATCTCCAGCTAAAACAATTAAAATATATTTATCTTTTAATTTTAAAGCGAGAGTTTTTGCTATTCTTTTCTCCTCAGTGTTTAAAGCTTTAGCTGCAAGTTCAACAGTGGCACTTGAAACATCAAATTCTATTATTCTATTATCTATATTATATTTTTTAAAATATTCTTTTACATTAGTCAGTGACATTTAAATCTCCTTTATTTTTATTTGTGATGTTAATAAGAAATATCCTGCTATAAAGAAAGCTATAAATACAAAAGCATAAGGGCTAGTAATAATATCATATAATTTTCCGAAACTTTTAAGATTAAAAACAGCTTTTCCTACTATTAAATCAAAACTTAAATCGTAATCTTGATTTATACTATCTGTTTTGTCAATAACTGTGTATTTTCCTGCGGATATATCAGTGATTTCAGCTAGTTTATAACTGTCATAATATTTAAATAGTATAACCTCTCCTACAGAGTAAGAAAATTCTTCTTTTAATATAACAACATCGTTCATTTTATATTTAGGTAATAAATTATCTTCAAAAACGATATGATTACTATAACCAAATATTTTTGAATAATCTGTTTTATACAACATATTATATAAAGAATTATATAAATTTAAAGCACCAAGAAGCGCCATAATCAAAACAATTACTCCTAATATAATTTTTAATGTTATTTTACTTCTTCTTTTCATAAACACCCAACCTTATTAATAATTATATCATAGAGATATTTATTTTAAACTGTTTTTTGCATACTTGTATCTTTTTTTATATAATAATTATATAATGTTAATGGACTTAAGAGGTACATATGGAAAGATATAATGTTAATAAAGAAGAAGGGCTAAATACTATTCAAATTGAAAAGAGAATTGAAGAAGGACTAGTTAATTATAATGATCAACCATCAACAAAGAGCTGT
>JAAZDL010000189.1 GCA_012512795.1 Mycoplasmatota bacterium | reverse complement strand
TACATAGTCACTTGTCATATATGTATAATTTAACACTTTTTCATTATCTTTCTGACTCTTAACATAATCTATAGCATCATCTCTAGAAACGCTTACCTTTTTAATTGGTAAATCAGCAGCTATTAAACTTTTCATTTTATTTTTAATAGCTTTAACAACATCTCCATCTATATGCCTTTTCATATTAATCTCAGTATATATTCCTTTGTCAATAGAATGTTTAATATTAACAACAACATTATCTCCATATAGTTCTTTAACTGCCAAAATATATACATATTGTAACCCTTTTATATATATTTTTCTGCCAATTCTATCAGATATCTTAATATATTTAATATATGCATCATTCATTATTTCCATGTTGGTAGGTGATGCTGCGCCGTTAACTCTAAGTGCTATGACTTGATCATCTTCATTAATCATCTTTAATAATTCAGCAACAGTTATTCCCCTTTGTACTTCAAGAATTTTACCATCTTCACATATTAATTTTATTTCTTTTTTCATTTTTTTCAACTCACTATTCTATTTTGATACTATTATCATATCAAATATTTAATTATTTGTGAATAAATATTTATATACTTTACTAACTTTTCTTAATATGTAAAAATCAAAAAATAGTATAACATGTATACTATTTAATCATTTGTTTTATTTTTCTAAATCTATGGTTTATACCGCTTTTAGAAATAGTTTTTTCTGTTTCAGTGCTTATTATTTCAGCTAACTCTGCCATAGAAGAATCAGGGTATTTTTCTTTGTATATACATACTTCTTTAATCTTATCATCTAATAAATCAAAATCTTTTATTTCTTTTAAGCGTTTAATCATTTGTAGCTGCTCATTAGATGCTGCTATACTTTTATCAACATTAGCTTGCTCACAATTATTAAGCCTATTAGTCATGTTTTTATGGTCTTTATATATTCTAATATCTTCATAATAAAATAAAGATGATAAAGCGTTAAGCATTTTAATAAAATCACTTATTACTTCAGATTCTTTCATATATACCATATATTTTTTATCTCTTTTTAATATTTTGCTGTTAAAATCAAGTTCATTTAATAGCTTGTTAATAAAATATGCTGTTTGCTTATTAGTTATTACAAATTCACAATGATAGTTATTAGTTTTAGGATCGCTTATACTTCCACATAATAAGAATACTCCTCTTAAATACGCTTGTTTATCTTTAAACTCATCAATTAAATAATCAGCAGGAATATATTTTCTCTTGCCATTTTCTACGATAGATAAATCATTTAATATTAGATCAAGTTTTTCTTTTACTATTAGCTTAACTAACTTATTTTTTCTAAGTGAGTTTATTTCATCATTATTCATTTCTATTTCTACATGATATATTTCTTTAATCAAAGTGTATATCCTTCTTGCTACACTTATATTTTCATTGTATATTTCAAAACTATTATCATTAATTTTAGCTCCAATATTTAAAATAGCAGAAAGCTCAGCCATGTTTTCAGAATGACTATATTTATGACTAGATATTTCATTTTTAATATTTGATGTAAATGACATTTTTTTCACCCATAATTATTATATAACATTTTTAAACATAAAACAAAAAGTGATACATAATCACTTTTATATTTAAAACCTAGTTGTAAATCTAGATCCTAGTTTAGGGAAATTAATGTAAGTTCTAGGGTTATAATAACTATATCCTGTCCAACCTTTTAAAATACCAAAATGTAAGTGTGGCCCAGTAGAACAACCATCATAACTTTCTCCTCCACCAGAAGTTCCAATTACAGTACTAAATGAAACTACATCTCCAACTTTTACTTTAACTGTATGAAGGTGCATATAAACAGTTCTATATTTTGTTCCGTCTATATTATGCTGTATATAAACCATATTGCCACCACAGCTCGATCTTACAACTATCTTATTTACAATACCAGCTGCTGATGAATATACTTTGTTTCCAGTTGGTATACCAATATCAATACCATTATGCATAGTATAATAATGTTTAGTAGGGTGAAACCTCATACCAAATTCACTTGTTATAGTTCCTTTATCTAAAGGCCTAGTAAATTCATTTGCATAAGGAACTCCAACACACTCATATATGTCAATATCTTCACTACAACCATTTTGAGTATATGTTTTTTCATAATAAGCTATTTCTACTTTTCTAGCTTTAATATCGGCATTAACATCTCTCTGTTCTTCATCAATATCATTCATATCAAGGTTTTGAGATTTTAAACTTACCTCTAATTTATCAATAGCAGCTTCTGATTTTTTAATCTTTTCTTTTAATTTGATTTGAAGTTGTTTATTTTCTTCAATCATATTATACATTTCATCAATAAGTTCATCATTATATTTAGTTAATTGCTCTACAACAGCACTTCTATATATAAAATCAGTAAAAGATGTTGCTTCAAAAACATATTCTAAATAAACATTTTCACCATTAGATACTTGTAAAAAAGAAAGAAGAGAGTCTATTTCTTTTTGTTTAACAACAATTTCTTCATTAAGTAAAATTATGTTTTCTTGAGATTCTTTTATTTCATTTTCGTTTTTTACTATTTC
>JAAZDL010000188.1 GCA_012512795.1 Mycoplasmatota bacterium | reverse complement strand
TTCAGCAGCAATAGATGATAATTCGGTTTCTATTTTTTTAATTTGTTTTTCAATATTTTTTTGCTTTGCAATTAAAGCTGCTTTATTTGCCTCATCTTTTGCCAATTGATTCTTTAAGTCTCTAAGAGTAGTACCTGCATTAACATTTATTATTAGTATGAAGAAACAAAACAAACTAACAAAAATTTTATTAACATTTCTTCTCATATTTTCATATATTTCCTTACAGCTTTGTAACTTCCATACGATCCAACTATTACACCAACACCAACTAATATAATCATTATTATATAAATTATACTAGATGGTTTAACTAGTTTTATAATTGCTGTAAATAATTGTCCTCCTAGTTTGTCATATAAATAATAATATCCATAACAACAAACAACTATAGGTAGAATTGATCCTAGAAAACCTAATATTATTCCTTCAAAAAAGAAAGGTTGTTTTATAAACATATTACTAGCACCTACTAATCGCATAATTTCTATTTCTTTTCTCCTTGATTGGATAGTAATCTTAATAGTGTTAGTTATTAAAAATGCTGTTACTACTATTAATGCTACAACTACTACATAAGTGACTTTTTTAACTATATCAAATATTTTAATTAACTCTTCTACAGAACCTTCTCCGTATTTAACAAGTTCTACTTTTTCTATTTTTTTGATTTCATCAGCTGTTTTTCCAATTTCGTTTATATCAACAACTTTAACATGAAAAGTATCTTGAAGCGGGTTAGTTTCAGCTGTATATTGTGACATAATACTATCAAATACTTCAGATTCTTTTCGCATTTCTTTTCTAACATCTTCTTTTGATTGAAACTTTATATCTAATATGTTGCCTAAATCTTTGATTTTATTTTGTATCTCAACTGATTCTTCTGTTGTTGTCTTTCTATTTAAAAATACAACAATCGTTAAATCTTTCTCTATTTCTTTAGTAAAATTATTAACATTATAAGATAAAATTATACTAAAACCTACTAAAATAAGAGTGATCGTAATACACGAAATACTTGCTAATGATAACGAAAAATTACGAAATACACCTTTGAAAGATTCAGCTATATTTCTTCCTAAAATTCTAAATGCCTTCACTTTTATATTTTCCTTTCTCGCTATCTTTAATAACCATACCTTTTTCTATAAGTATTACTCTTTTCTTCATTTTGTTAACAATATCTTTATCATGAGTTGCCATAATAATAGTTGTACCTAAATCTTTATTGATTTGTTCAATTACTTTCATAATTTCCATTGATGTTTCAGGATCTAAGTTACCGGTAGGCTCATCACAAATAAGTACTTTAGGACTATTAACTATAGCGCGAGCAATAGATACTCTTTGTTGTTCTCCTCCTGATAACTGATCAGGATAACTTCTAAGTTTATCTTTAAGTCCAACTTGTTCAATTGCTTTTATAACTCTTGTTCTTATTTCTTTATCTTTAAGTCCATATACTTCAAGAGCAAATGCAACATTTTCATAAACAGTCATTTTAGGTAATAACTTATAATCTTGAAATACTATTCCTAATTTACGTCTTAATTTATATACTTTTCCATTTCTAAGTTTAGCAACATTAATACCACCAACATAAACATCACCTTTAGTAGGTTTTTCTTGCCTATATAAAAGTTTAATCAATGTAGATTTTCCTGAACCAGAAGCTCCTATAACAAAAACAAACTCACCTTTAGAAATCTCTAAGTTAACATCACATAGAGCTGTAACTCCGTTTTGATATCTTTTAAATATATTTTTTAATTCAATTAACTGCATATTCATATCCTCCTATAAATGTAACTATATAAAAAATAATACAAAAAATCATTAATCAACAAAAGTGATTTTAATAACTATTTCTTGTATTATATTCTGTGCTAGTATTTGATTATTTATAATTTTCGATAACCTCATATTTAATCTTCTCCAATTATTATTATAACAAAAAACAAACATGTTTTCTATATTTTATGTTTGTTTTACACTATAACTTTAAATATGATTCTAAAAACTCTAGTATATCTCCATCTAATACTTTTTCTACATTTGATGTTTCACAATTTGTTCTTACATCTTTAACAAGTGTGTATGGGCATAACACATAGCTTCGAATTGCACTACCAAAATTAACATCCATAACATCACCTTTTAGATCACTTAATTTGTCATTAAACTCTTTTATCTGTAGTATATATAGTTTGTTACGAAGCATTTCCATAGCTTTTTCTTTATTTTGAACTTGACTTCTTTCAATTTGACAAGAAACAACTATTCCAGAAGGTAAATGAGTTATTCTTACAGCAGAATCTGTCGTATTAACACTTTGGCCACCTGCTCCGCTTGAGTGATATACATCAATTTTTAAATCAGAGTCTTTAATATCAATATTAATGTTCTTTTTTATTTCAGGAGTTATTAACACAGAAGCAAATGATGTATGTCTTCTTGAATTACTATCAAAAGGACTTATTCTAACAAGCCTGTGAACTCCTGTCTCTCCTTTTAAATATCCAAAAGGATAATAACCTTTAACTAATAAAGTTATTCCTTTTAGACCTACCTCTTCACCTTCTTGCTCATTTATAATTTCATATGTATATCCATTTCTTTCAAAAAACTTAGTATACATTCTATATAACATGCTAGCCCAATCGTTGCTTTCTGTTCCTCCTGCCCCACTATGTATTTCAACATATGCAGAAGATGAATCAAATTCACCATTTAAAAATGTATTTAATTTAATCTTTTCAAAATCTTTATTTACAATATCATACTCTTCTTTAATTAATGTAAAATCTTCATCAGAAAGATCCAAACCAATCATTTCAATTAGTGTATTTAATTTCTCTTCAAAATTAAATACATTTTTTAGTTCTTGATTTAAATTTTTAAGTTCTGATAGTACTTCTTTTGCATTTTCAGGATTATTCCAAAACCCTTCAACACTTTGCATATTTTCTAATTCTTTAACTCTAGATAGTTTATAATCAAAATTCATTTTATTTTTTAAAGAAACTATTTCTTCTTTTATATATAATAATTTTTCTGTTATTTCGCTCTTATTCATAAATAGACCTCTTAATAAAAGTATAACATAAGATATATAAAAATAAAAAGTACTTAATGTACTTAATATTTATTTTAAATAAGTTGGTGTTATAGTAGTATTCCCGTTTGTTCCGTTATTTGATAAAATAGATGTCCCTATATAAATATTTCCGCTAGAATTGTCTATTTGAAAATTACCTTGTGTGATTCTGTTGTTAGCAAAAGCCCATCCATAAATACCAGTAACACTACTTGGTATAGTCACACTTGTTAATTGATTATTATAAAAAGCATGACTACCAACAATTTGCACACTATTTCCTAATACTAAAGTTTTTGTACCACCATAAGCAAACGATTGAGTTCCGATATTAGTAACACTGTCAGGAATTACTAAATTAGCTATATTATTATATTGAAACGCCATAGTATCAATTGTCTGCAGACTATTTCCTAATGTGAGTTGAGAAATATTGTTATTTTCAAAAGAAGAGTATCCTACACTTTGAACATTATCTGGTATATCCAAACTTGTTAATTCGTTATTTGTAAAAGCATAGGCTCCTATATATCTAATAGTATCTGGCATATATACGCTTACAATTGTTCTTTCTTGATTTATATAATAACTTGATATATTGCCTGATGCAAAAGCTCCGGCTTCTATTGCTACCACAGGTTTTCCGTTTATTGTACTAGGTATTACAACATCACTAGAACAGTTTGCATTATCAAATCTATATTGATATATCGCTACTTCTCCAGACCCATAAGTTTGATAGTAATGCCTAAATCCATTAACATTACCATAGATTGGCGATGTGTTCTTAACATCATCTGCATTTGTAACAAAACATTCATCTAACTCAACATAATCCATAGTGCATTCTGATTTTTCAATTTTACTAATTGTTATTTCAGAAGAACTAAATGTTTTTCTAGCACAGTATTTTCCATTATGAAATGCTAGAGCTGTTTCTCCAGTTGATTTTATTATCAATTCTCCATCTGGTTTATGACCAGTTAAGTTTACATCAATATTACCTGTACTACTTTCTATTCTTCCATCTGAATAAACATATATTGTTTCAGTTGGATTGTTTGTATTCATTCTAGATGCCATATAACTATCTTCAGCCGCTTTGTTTATGTTTTTTGCCTCTTGCAAAAACAGTTTCATTTGAGCATTATTATACATTTTTAGTATATTTGGTAATGCTATTATAATTAGTATTGCCAAAATTGCTATTACTGCTAAAAGTTCTACTAGAGTAAATGCATTTTTTTTCATTTTATTTTCCTCCTATTATTATTAGTCTACCATTTTAAGTATTTTTATTCAAGGA
>JAAZDL010000187.1 GCA_012512795.1 Mycoplasmatota bacterium | reverse complement strand
TTTTTGAGCATATCACTAGTTAAAATTTCTGGAGAACCAGCTAAAGAATTAAGAAATCCTAAATAAGCCGTTAGGCCAGTATTAGTTTTAGTAACAGAACTCATGATATATTTTAATTTTTTGTTTTTTATAGCGCTCATTATATCTTTATTATAAATATCTTTATTTGTAAAATTAAGACTTTCAGCTTTAGATTTTTTTACTCCCATAACAACAGGATTAATTGATATAGATTTAGAATTTATTACTTTAACATCATTTAACATATAAAGCCATATAGAATTAGACATCCATACACCATCATATACATTATCTTCTTTCAAGTAATCTAATATTTCTAAATCATCAGCATATTGTACTTTTAGTTTAATACCTTCGCTCTTTGCATAAGTAATTAAATTATTCATAAAATCTTTATTATCTGGATTTGATAACAAATAGAACTTTTTATCATTAGAAATAATAGAAACAAAAGAAGAAAATAAAAATATAATTACAATGTATGAAACCAATATATAAATTATATAACGCAATACTTTATTCACTATATCAACACCTTATCTTTATATAGTATATCATACGAAAAAAAATATGTAAATTGCATACATATTTAAAACTTAAACTTTCCACTATTGACTTGTTTCATCATAATCTTCATTTGCTCAAATTGCTTCAAAAGTCTATTAACATCTTCTACTTTTTGTCCAGAACCTTTAGCAATTCTAATTTTTCTTGTTGCTTTTATTATATCTGGATTTCTTCTTTCATATGGTGTCATTGACAGAACTATTGCTTCACTTCTAGCCATTATTTTAGGATCTATATCAACATTATTCAGTCCCATTTTAGATGCTCCTGGAAGAAGTTTTAATATATTCTCAAGAGGACCTAATTTTTTTATTTGTTTTGTTGTAGATAAAAAATCTTCTAAATCAAATTTTCCTTTTTGCATTCTTTTAGCAGTGCTCATCATTTCATCAGTATCAAGTTCTGCCTCAGTTTTTTCTATAATTGATAAAATATCTCCCATGCCAAGAATTCTCTCAGCTATTCTTTGAGGATAAAATTCACTTATACCATCTAATTTTTCAGAATCACCAATTAACTTTATAGGTATATTTGTCAAATGTCTTAAAGAAAGAGCAACTCCACCTTTAGTATCACCATCCATTTTTGTTAAGATACAACCTGTTATATTTAATTTATCATTAAATCCTGTTATTACGTTTATAGCATCTTGTCCCATCATCGCATCAATAACAAGTAAAGTTTCATCTGGTTTTACTTCATTATTTATATTTACAAGTTCTTGCATTAATTCTTCATCTATTTGAAGTCTACCAGCTGTATCTATTAATACATAATCATATCCATTATTTTTAGCATATTCTATTCCATTTTTAGCTATTTCAACAGGATTCTTTTTACCTTCTTCATAAACTTCTATATTAAGACTTTTACCAATAGATATTAGTTGGTCTATTGCTGCTGGTCTATAGACATCACAAGCAATAAACAAAGGGTTCTTTTTATGTTTTTTACGAACCATATTACCTAGTTTTCCAATAGTTGTTGTTTTACCTCCACCTTGAAGA
>JAAZDL010000186.1 GCA_012512795.1 Mycoplasmatota bacterium | reverse complement strand
CCATAAGGCAGATAATATAAGAGAAAAAAATGGTGTTATTAATTCTATTTAAATTAGCTTTTATCTTATTTATCATAATATTCCTCTTTCACAAATCTATTAACTTTATCTGTTAATGCGTGATTCATCGCCATTTTTGAAAATAATTCTTTTGTCACTTTTCCATAAACATAATTAGTCTCATAACTAATTAATCCACTGTTATTTTTACTATTTCATTTCTTTTGAAAATCGGATTTATTTTAGCTCCAAAACTATCATAACCTACATATTCAACTACTTCTACAATAAATCTTTTTATTCCTTTTTCATCAACTGTATGAGATAAATGAATTCCGATATCAAATAACTCCGATATCATACTTCCAAGCAATTTTTGATCTAGCTGATATTTTTCTTTACACATGTGAATTAATCTCTCAACGCTATTCTTACAGTTATTACTATGTATTGTTGTTATTATCTTATGACCACTCAGAATGCTTTTTAACATATCATAGGCTTCGCTACCTCTAGTTTCTGATATAATTATCCAATCAGGATTATTTCTAAGTCCCGCCTTGATTAAATCATCAAATAAGATAGGTTTCTCTAATTTTTTATTTATTTGCCATGATAATATATCTTTTTTAGGATATATGTTTTTTATATGAGTATCTAGCGTATCTTCTATTAAAACTATTTTATCTTTATCATTAATAAACCCCGTCAAATATTTTTGTAGTTCAGTTTTTCCAGACCCTGTTTTACCACTTATTAAAATATTAAGATTCGCTTTAATACATGTTTCTAAAAAATCAAATAACTCTTTAGGTGCTATTTCCTTATCGTAGTTATTTATTTTTAAGCTAGGTTTACTCAGTCTTAAACTTAATGTATTCCCATAAGGCGCAACACTTTTATGTATAGCATTAACTCTAAGATTAGGATATTCTGTATCTAATATAGGATTTTCATCATTAAATTCTTCATTGTTTGAATAAGTTAATTGTTTTATATAATTTTCAACTTCTTCTTTTTGAATATCATGTTCTATTTTATATCTTCCTTTTTGGTTATGCTGAATCCATATTTCTTTACCGTTAAAGGAAATATCAGTTACATTTGGATCAACCATTAATTTTTCAATTATTTCATTCATCTTGTTAACACCTTAACTTTCATTTTTTCTTCTGTTCTTTTATATCTGTTAAATTTTTCTTCTTTATATTCAAACCATAATTTTCTAGTTAAAGGATGATCAATCCCCAACTCTCTTTCGTATACAATATATTTTTGCCTTAGTTTTTCTTCTTGTGTTAAATTATTTTCCATAATAAATCAAAAAGGAACTTTTTAAAGCTCCTTTTCTTTTATCATATACTCATTTGGATTTTGAAGAACCTCATTTAACATTCCTGTCAAATCATCTCTATCATTAAAGTAATGTTTATAGGCGTTTTTATATATTGTATAATTTTCATCACTCAAAGGGAGTGATTCATTATTGTTTTCAATTGCCATTAATGCAATAGCTATATCTTCATAATCATAATTATTTAAAAATCTGATTATATCTTGTGATTCTTTTTTGGGCATCATTACCTCCTTTAACTTTTTTTAATTTTTTCTATCAACTCAGGATCATCCAAATATTTATTCATAATTTCCACAAGATAACCTTGCACAAATAAATTTATTACAACAAAAAACATCCTTCTCGCCAAATATCTCGAATCAGATTTAAATTCTAATTCCTGATCAAAAACTGTTTCGTAGTGCTTTATTTTTGAATTTAGAATTTTCTCATTGCCGTGTATTACAGCAGATCTAATTTCATAAATGGCTTTTAACTGATCAATTATTTTATTTTTATTTTTACCGACCAATCTGCCATCACATAAAAGAACACTTTTTAGAACAAAACTTTTGGACTTTGGATCATCTTTATTTATCAGTATTCTTTCAAGAACCGAAACCATATTTAGTAATTCATTCTCTGGAAGATTACTCTCAACTAATAAAGTATCAATTATAGAAATAAAGTTAAAATTAAATTCGCTATCATGTTTATTCAAAAAATTAACTGTTCTCGATAATTTTTCATAATTATAATCATTATATAAACTATTCACGTCATCAAACAAAGTTAAAAAATACGGGTGTTCTTCTTTTTTAACAAAATCACTGAATCTTATTATTGGCATTGTTTTGTACTCGAAATCAGCATTTTCCAAATTTAAGTAGTTTGAAAAATTTAATAATTTACTAATTATAAAAGCTTCATAATCATCACCAAAATATTTTCTTATTTTTTCACTATCAACTTCAACAAGTACTATCTTTAGTAGAGCCTTTTTTATATTATCTTCGTCCAGATAAAATTTTTCTTCTCTTGCATACTTCCAAAAAAGAATACTTTTCCTAAAATCATCCATTCGATCTACTTGTTTTAATATATTATATTCTTGTTCTATATCATTGATTTCACCATTTTTATGTTTGATGTATTCATTATATTCGTTATTTTCATTAATTGAAGCAAAAGCATCCAATACCAATTTTAGTATTGTTTCTTCTTCTTCTGGATTTAACCTTCTTAAAGTAATTCCAATTTTTTTTATTTCTAAAGTTTGCGGGAAATTGACATCGGAATAAAACAAACTTTTCATTTAACTCACCTCTAAGGTAATTATATCACCAAAAAAATTATTTTCTAACCTCATAGGAAAATATATCTATAATATTACCTGCATTTCCTAACAAATCAGACTTCTGTATTACTTTAACAGTTACAGTATTGTTATTAACAGCTATTTCAAAATCTACATCTCCTGTAATATTGTTATTTTTGATATAATTAGCTACTGTTGATTCAATTAACATGTCATCATCAAAAGTAACAACTCCACTAACTCTTAATTCTCCTATATTTAATGATTCTTTAACTGTGTTTTTAACACCAAAATTATTTGAGTTATTCATATATTTTTGAGAGCTAATTAAATTTAAAGCAAAAACCAATACTAATGCAAACATTGCTAGAAATATACTTTTTATTACAGAACTAAAATTCATTATTTTAACCTCTCAATCAAATCTGATATCTTAAACGATAACCTATGCCTTATTAATAAATTGTCCGGAATATTAACTCTTATTATTTTATATTCACTATCATTATTCCCAAACATTGTTTTTTCTAATGTATATCTCAAATTAACTCTAATTTTCACATTATTAATCCCGATATTATCTAATGTTAAATAATACGAATATTCTCCTAAGTCATCATTTATTGGCGGATACCATCTTCTAAATCCATTTATATATCGATTATCATTATTTGTTCCCCAAAAAACTTCTCCTGTTAATTTATTCAAATATACTTCCGGAATAGAAAATCTCCTTGAATTAAGATTTGATGTAGTAAGATCATAATTTACTGAACAGAAATCATTAGTTTTATTTAATCCTAAAGTAGGCTCAGATGTCGGGAAAAAACCACTTACAACTACACCACTATTTAACATTATTTCTGGCGTATCACTTATATAATTTAATTGTATCCATGAGTCAAATCCTCTTCCTGCAACAATTTTAAAATGTGGATTCGGAACAGTAATTGTATATCTTTCATAGTAATTTGTAATTGATCCCGTTGAGGATACATTTACCATTATAGGAGTACTATCATTAATAGTTGAATTACCACCAATAACGTACTCTCTCTCACTCGAAACATATATAGGAGCATTAAGTTCTCTAAATAATCCATTAGGTTCTGTTACTACAACCCTTAAGTTTCCAGAACCATTTAAATTGAAATTAATCGTTTGAGTTCTTTTTCCTATATACCTTATATTCTGATTATATACAAGCTGACCATTGTGATAAACTTTTATATTATTTGTTTGGTTTTGCTGATTATTCAAACCTACTTTTATTGTAGCTTGTGTGTTCTTTCTAGTTGTATAAGATGTTATTCCATCTATCTGACTGTTTCTTATTTTAGCTGTCTGTATAGTCGCAGGAATCCCTGTAAAATCTGTATAAATGGCTGCTATCCAGCCATTATAAGTATTACCATTAAAAGCGCGTGATCTATTTCCAACACAAATACCTTGATCAAATTTCATATTTACCCAAGTCTCTGAATCTATAGCTCCCGGATTAGTTTGAGAAAGTCCTTGTATGTTTCTATAAGTATGGTACTGCCACCAGAATAAAGTATTCGTTGCACACGTTAACCAACTTCTGTGAATAGGAAATGTCGTTCCCGGACCTGATCTAACAAAAACAGGCTCACCATAAACAGTCGCATACGTTTGAGACATATCACTTCTTAACCAATATCTGATTCCATCAACTTCATAATGTTTATCAATAGCAGGTGTATAAATTCTTGTTTGATATTTCCTATTAACTAATTTGAGCCAAATTCTCAAATTAATCATATATTCGGTATCCGCTTCTAAATCAGAAAGTGGAATTCTAAATTCGAACCCCGCCATAGCAAAATTGTAATAACAAGATAATGAACTAGCATCAAATTCGTAATATCCACAAACACGATTTGTAGTTTGCATTCTCATTAAATTAGTTTTATTGGCGGACTTTAACGTTGCTATATATTCTTTGCTTTGACCATTTTTATAATTAGTTAATGTAAGTGAATATTGATGTGTAGCATTACTTGTTAGTTGTTGCTCATTATTAGTCACAGCCCAACCATTTATAACAATATATCCGTTTTCTATATAATAATTATTAACATCATAAGGAAACTGTTGACGACTAACATTCACATAACCTGATGCATAAATTTCTTTTGGAAGTAATAAAAACAAAAGCAAAGTTGTAAATAAAATGATTTTATATTTCAAGTAGCACCTCCTTCCATAAAAAAAGAAACTATTCCAGTTTCCTTCGTTTATAAATTATAAATGTTATAGATCCTATTATACTGATTATAGGAATTAAAATTAAATATGGTATCTTTTTTACATCAGAAATTTCTTCTGCAATTTTTTGCTTTTCTGAATCTTTATCTAAATCAATATCTTCTACTTGATCTTCCAAAATCACTTCTTCTTCCTCTTCTATATACTCTAACTCTTCATTTTCAGAATTATCAATTATTTCCGGATTATTTGTAACGGGTGGTTTAGTTGTTGGTGACGTCTCAGTTTTAGGTCTATCGTTTGATGTTTCCTTAGGTTCTTCTTCTGTCTTTTCTTCATTGTTCTCAACAGGATCACTGTCTGGTTCATTTCCTGCTGGAGCACTTGGTAATTTAACTGATGTTTTTTTGATTTCTTGTAGCGCACAAACACTTCCATCCGATATTCTAATACTGATCGTAAATGTTTCTCCAGCTTGAGCATACGCATAAAATCCATTATCAAAAGATACTCCATTTATTCCATTAAATGAAATTCCAGAGGTTAGTCCATTCACATAAATCATATATGTATCTGGATTTGTTGTTACTTGATAGGTCAAACTTACTTGATTGGCTTGAGGCAAATAAGAATCTATCATTTCCTGAGTGCATTCTGAGGCGAATGCGTTTATCGGGAAAAATAGAAACAAACCTACTATAATAAATATCTTTTTCATTTCCCACCTCTTAATTATCGCCATTATAGCACTTTTTAATTTGTAAAATCAAACTGCTAAATTTTAATATCACTTTCAACATCTTCTGTTTTCTTTATATCATCTTGTTTTACTTTAGAAGATAAGAAAGTAACTTTTTCCGCTACTATATCCATTACTGTATTTTTATTTTCGCCATCTTCTATAACTCTACTTTGAATTCTTCCTTTCACGCCAAGCAAATCACCTTTTTTACAATATTCTGCTGTATTCTCTGCTATTCCTGACCATAAAGTACAGCTTAAAAAATCAGTGTCATAGTCACCATCTTCATTTCTATAACTTCTTGGTACTGCCAATGTAATATTAGCTACTTTTTTCCCATTCTCTAATTCTTTAACTTCTGGATCTTCTACTAATCTTCCTACTATTACTGTTTGGTTTAACATAATTTATTTCCTCCTATTCCCAAACTTATAGCTGCTATTTTATTTTCCATTTCAGCTATATTTCTCTTATCAAATTTTTCTTTATATTTTTCTATTTCTTCTTTATTCAAACTTTTTGCATTTCCTTCTTCATCAAATGAAACTACAAAAAAAGAACCTGCTATTATGTCATTCTCAATCAATCTATTAAAAGGTAAATTCATGATTTTCCCTTCTTCGTTACAAACAATACTAATATTAGGATCTATATCGACTATTTCAATTAATCCATCTACTTCTCTTTGCATTGCTTTTAGATCGTTGATTATTTCTTTTTCAGTTGGTTCTTTATATGGTTCTACATTAAGAATAGTTATTTTGTTTTTTTCTAAATATTCATCTAAAGTTTTTATTAATTTATCTAACTCTGTCATTTCATCTTTATCTGGATTTTCTTCTTTATATAGCTTTAATTGTTTTTTAAATTCTTCAACTTCGCTTACATCAGTCAAACAATTTTCCAATTCTAATAAAACTTCTTCTTCATCCAGTTTAGTAGAAACAGAATCACGATAATTATATGGATCAAACTCTTTAAAATATTCATTTAGTTTGTGTGCTATTTCATTTTTATCTAACATTCTTGTTCCCTTTCTAGCCCTCTAATTTCTTCTAATATACTATCTTTTAATTTATGCAGTTCCTTATTTTTGTTAATATATTTTTTATTTAAACTTATCTTATCTTCAATAACTGTATTTAAATTTTCAAGAAAGTATATATCTTCTAATTCTTGTTCAACTTTATCAACTAATTTTTTATAATTTTCATCTTCTGAAAAAAGACCATATTCAAAGCCAAAATCGATTATTCTTTTAGCTATTTTTCTTTTATCATTCATATCATTTAAAATATTCAAGAATCCAATTTACAAATTGAACTGATAAGAGGGCTGATACTCCAGCTATGATAGTTGTTCTTATTTTCCTATCATAACTAGCTTTTAAATTGTCTTCGGTACTTGTCATTTTTAAAGCATAATCTTTTGCAACAAAAAAACCTGTTGCTCCAATTACAAACAGGCGTACATAAGTCATTGCATCATTTATTAATGCAAGTACACTTCCTAAAATATCTTGCAAATTAACTCTCTCCTTCCTAGTTGAACATGTTGTTAAAGTGGTCAAATATTCCTGTTATAGCATCAGTTATATTTCCTTGAATTAAAGTAAATACTCCAACTACAATAACAGCTCCAGTAATTACCCAGAACAATGTATTTGTATTCTCTGACATACTTATTCCTCCTTTCCTTAGTTTTTTGACAATGAGATCGCTATAAACTCATAAAAAAAGATTCTAGTTATTAACTATGAATCTTTCGTCTTCACCTAGGGAACTTAAAAATTTTATGACTGCACTTTTTCTTGTTCTCAAAACCATGTCTCTACAAGCAGCCAATTTCATACCTATACTATCATCATCTAGTTCATTAATAAAAGTTTCTGAAAAAACAATCATCTCTTCCTTGTTTAGTTTTTTCATCGCAGATACTATTTTATCTATATATTTATTTAGATCTTCTTCCTTTGATATTTTCTTTATAACATAATCTTCGACTTTAGAATTAGTATTTTTAGTTGGTGCACTATACTTTATTTCATATGTAGGCGTTATTGCTGGTAAAGAAACATTTTCATATTTAATCCGCATTAAACTCAAAGTACTGAAAATTTTTCTTACCTCCTTGCCCATTTTAGGATAGTCATACATGCTTATTAGAGTTGCATCTAGTAATCTGTTATTCATAAAATCCCTCCCTTGTGGTACAAAAAAAGAGGCTACTCATCTTATCGATAATAGTCTCTTTTAGTTAAATTATTTGCTGTAATTTTCGATTTTAGGGGACAAAAAAGCACCGTTGGTTTTTTTCTTAATTTAAACAGTGAACGCGATCTCGATTTTATCATATGATTCCCCCTTATGTAATCGTTCTACAACAAGGTACTGCTATAAATTGTTTTATATAATAATGGAAATTAATGTGAAAAGCAAGTATTTTATAGCAAAAGTAAATAAAAAGAAGTATTTTTATCTCAAAATACTTACAATTTTGTTACTTTATCACATTATAGCACTTGACAAGAGGTTTGTGTTACTTAAATTTTCCGACGAAAATCCGACGAAAATCCGATGAAAATCCGACGGAAATCCGATGAAAATCCGATGAAAATCCGATGAAAATCCGATGAATTTCCGATGAATTTCCGATGGGAATCAGAAAATGATTAATCCCATACTTTAGTTTCTAAAGCATAATTAAGCATTTTGAAATAATTTTTTAGCTTTTCCAATATGTAGATAATCATTGTAATTCTTGGCGTAAGGTAGAGATTTAATTCTTTTCAAGGTTCCCTTCCTCAGTTGATTATCAACATTATATTTTCCTATTATTTCAAAAATTTTTCTCATCTCTGATCTTCTCATTTTGCTAATACTTCTTAAATAATTATTAATAAATTCAAAGTCATTTGTATCAATAACTGATTTAATAATATCCTTCGTCTGTTCAAAATTTTTAAAAACATACAACTGACTTGACGATAGGCTTTCAATATTAGTATTCTTATACAAAAAATCCTTCATTCTATCGGAAATTTCAAAACCAACATCCGGCTTACTTTCGAAATAATCTATATAAACTTTTTCAAGCAATTCAAGTTTATCAATTTCTATATCAAATATTTGTTCATTTAAACGAGTAGAAACTACATAGTATTTATAATATCCGTATTCGAACATTTTATTTCGAATATCTGCATTTAGAGAATAAATTGTTTTTCTGCTATTTAAAAATTCACCAGAATCCTTAAATAACACACCATATTCGTTAAGTACTTTAACATAGTTCTTAACTAAAGATTCGTCTTCATTGATTTTCAAAACTTCAACTAAAAATGAATCGATTTTTCTATTGTAAAAATCAGTTTTATTTATAAAATTAAACGCCTTCTCTGGATTTAAATCATATCTTAATTTTATACTAATAACATCAAAAAGTTTATTAATTTGATTTTTAGAAAATCGGCTTAGATTTATTGCATTAATAAAATCTTCAAATTTATCAAACGAGATTTGTTCTTTAGAAGCCACCACCTTTATAAATTCAACCATTTTAGTCTTAAATTTAGGAAAAGCATCATTAATTTTATTTGCGTATACGGGCAAGCAAGTATCCTCTATCTTATCAAAATTAGTAAGATCAAATAATGTGTCAAAATTATTTATTTGTTCAATTTCAGATTCATTAATAAGCAAGTTTTCACCGAAAAACAAATTTTTGAACACTGCTATTTCTTCGTTAAAATTTGAAATTAAAACCTCTCGCATCTTTTGGCGGTCATCAGGCGAAACTTTGTTTAACTCTGGAATTATGATTTCACTATAAATTTTAACAAAATCAATGTAATTTTTTCTACTTATTCTTTTTGCTTTGTTAATAATTTTTTCAGATTCTTGTAAATTAGTAGTAATTAGGTATCTTAGTTTAATAGTTTCTAGTAGTTCTTTCTTTTTATTAATTAAACAGAGTTCGAATAACCTCGGGTGAGAAAAAATGACCGATGGCAAAACTTCCTTATTTGGGCGATTACTCACATATTTAAGTATTTTTTTATCATCTAATTTTTCAATAGATTTATGTAAGCTGTCCATTTCTTCATCATATAAAAGCGCCTTAGAAAGCAAAATTTCATCGATACTTATCGTCTCCTTGACAACGGGAAATTTATAAAAATAATAATAGCAATCAACAGTTATTTCTTTTGTTTCTAATCCTTCTATTAAAACTTTTTCTTCTTCGCTGTTAAAACTATCTTTCTCATTTTTAAATATTTTTTTGCTTAGAGAATATTCGTTTAATATCCTATTTAATAGTGATGAATCAGAAGAAATCTTTCTGTAAAGATCAGGATACTCATCTTCTAAATATGAAACGAATAAACACTTATTAATGCTTGGCGAAAATTTATTCTCCTTAAGTGATAAATATAGAGACATCGCAAAATTGTAACGATGCTTTATATCTCTAATTTTTATGTTGCTTCCTTTATATAGATACTGCCATCTTCCCATGCTTGAAATAGTTGGCAGTTTAATTTCATCGGGAATCAAATCCTTTTTTTCCTTGAGCAAGTCAATTATAATAGCATCAAAATCCTGAAGATTTACTTGTCTTAAATTCAAAATATAATCAAAAACCTTTTCATAAATTTCCTTGGCTTTTTTTGTATTTTTATAAATAGCTTCATCTTTTTCTATTACACTTCTTCCTTCATTAACCTTTTTTGGCTCTTCTTCAAATCCTATATCTCCAGAACCCAAATTGTAGGACGGTTTAACCGATACTATAAAAACAATTTTTTCTTCTAAAATTTTATTTTCACTATAAAATTTATAAAACTCTTTTATGTAAGATAAAATAAGATTTTCATCTTCATATCTGTCTATTTCTTCTAAAGATATTATAATTTTGTCAAAAATTTCTTTTTTTTCTTTTAAAAAAAATTTCCTCCTGTCCATTCCAAAATAATCCCTCATTATTTCTTCATATAAATCCCTTGTTTCATTTTCATCAATTGTCCTAGAATCAGCCTCAGCCTTCCTTATAGCAATGAGTGGCGAATAAATAAAAAAGTTGAGTAATATATAAGCAGAAATTAGCATGTAACCGGTACCAGTAAAACTTTCAGGAAACATATCAAAAAACGAAAGTTTGTCGAATATGCTCATTATCAATACAATTCCTAACAAATATGCATAAACAAAGTTTTTCCCTTTAATTTTTATATCAAAAAGACTATAGTTTTTATCTATTTTCTTCTTATAATATTTTTTATTGTCAATATCTAGTTGATCGATTAATTGATGAATAAAATTCCTATGTATGGAAAATTTATTTAAATCTCCAAATTTCTCTTCGCAGTTCCATAAATTTATAGTTATTACTTTTGTTTTCTCTTTTTCGTCCACTTCATAACTTTCTTTTAATCTTCGTATTAGTGTACTTTTTCCAGAACCATAATCAGAAACTACCCCAATGTAGTTAGCACCATCTTCGATAACAGCGCGTAACGAATCAACATAAGAATCATATCCTAATAAATCTTTGTTGGCAGGGTTTTCAATAAAAAATACATTATTAGTTTTTTCTTTCATAAAATCACCGATTAGATATTTTACATCTCTTTCTTTTATTAAATTATATCATATTAAATTTAATTTTAATAACGGCAACTATATTAACAAAACTAAGTATCTATATTCCCTCCATTTTTCTTCTTTTTCTAACGGAAATATTTTAAGAATATCGTTTTCCTCTACAAATTTTTTATCAATCGATTTTAATGACATCTCTTCAACTTTTATATCAAAGAAAGTTCTTAATCTATTAATATATAAATTAATTTCATTTATATTTGTTTTTCTTTTTAAAATCATTTGAGTATCAAAGTAAAGTCTTATCATGTTTTTATCAACTTGAGAATTTTTAAGTTTTTCTAATTTTATAACTTCATTGTTTATTTCTTTTTTTTGACTTTCTAGAGTTTTATTATCAATGTTAAACATTTCTAAAGAAATAATTTCTGCTAAGTATGCTTTTTTTAACCTTTCTTGTTTCTTGATTACTTCTCGAAGGGCTTCTCTTTTTTTACTCAGTTTAGAATCTTCTTCCCCAGTTAGTACTGGAAGTTGTGTGTCATCCAAAACATTATAAAAATCAACTATTTCACCTAAAAAATCGTATAATTTATCTTCAACCCAATCTTCTCTAACATAAACACTACATTTCTTGCATTTATAATAATTATGTGGTTTTGTACCTGCAGCATTACAACCCATTATGGTTCCACAATTTGGACACTTTAATTTTTGCATAAATATATATGTTCTTGTTCTTGAATAATTAGAAATATTCTTTTGCTTCTGATCCTGACACTGAAACCACAAGTTTTTATCAATTATTGCTGGAATTACATCTTCGAACAATAAAGGTTCAACATTAGGCAAAGTCTTTCTTAAAACTATATCTCCACAATATGCTCGATTATTAATAATTTTGTGAACAGTGTAGTCTTTCCATTTTCTGAGGTTATTTCCCTCTGCGAGTAATCCTTCTGAAATTTTATAAAGTGATTTCCCCTCTGAATACTCTTTAAATATTCTTCTTATAATTGGTGCTGTTTCTTCATCTATAATTAATTTCTTATCTTCTTTCTTATAGCCAAGAGGAGCTTTTCCTAAGTAGTGACCCTTTTTAACTGCTCCCTCGACACCAACTTTAGTTCTTTCACTACATCTTTCAATCTCAAGTTGTGATAGAACCGTTAACATCCTTATAAAAAATCTTCCGTTGGCATTGCTAGTATTAATTTCTTCAACAGCACACTCAAGGCCACAATCGTACTTTTCAAGCTCATATACGAGTTTTTCAAGGTCTTGAATAGATCTAGTTAGTCTATCTAGTTTATACGCCACGATAATGTTTATATTACCTTTTTTCATATCTCTCATCATCGCTTGAAATTGGGGTCTATTGGTATCCTTAGCACTTATTCCGGCATCCATATATATTTTGAATACAGTGTATTCTTTATACTCACAGAGTTTTTTCAACCTATCTTCCTGCTCACCTAGAGAATGTCCTTCTCTAGCTTGATCTTCAGTACTTACTCTTATATAAATACCAGCTATTCTCTTATCTCTCATTTTTCCTCCCTAATAAAAAAATAACCCCATTTTCTGGAGTTATTCACTTTATCACATTATAGCACTTGACTATTGTCTTGTGTTACTTAAATTTTCCGATGAAAATCCGATGAAAAATCGACGAAATTCCGCTAGGAAATCGATTTTTTTCCGATGAATTTCCGATAGGAAAACTTTGTGAACGGTGATAACTCCTTTATTTTGCTGACTTTTTACATTGCTTCTAATAACTTTTTTATTTGACTAAACGTTACTTCTGTTTTCAAATCATATAGATAATAAACTTCATCTTTTATATAAAGATCATAATATAGAATTATTATCTTTTTTTCTCCCTTACTAAAAATTATTTTAAATGGATCGAATAGTGTGATATTAGTTTTCTCTAATATTATTTTCCTTGCAGGGATAATTTCAAAATTTATTCTTCTAGTTTTTACTAGATTTTTAAATTTATCCTCCACTTTACACTTTTGATTTACATTTTTGACCAAAAAATCGATAAAAATACCTCCTTTTTTAATATATATTTTAGAGGCATGCAAAAAGGCCAGCAACCTTTATAATTGCTAGCCTTTCGCTTTATTTTAAAGCCCTAAATTGGGCAGATATTACATCTGGGGCACATTGTGGGAATCGAACCCACGCATAACAGAACCACAATCTGCCGTGTTAACCACTTCACCAAACATGCCATAAGTAAGAAGTATTATATCAAAATATCATTATAATATCAATACTTACTTAGATTATTAGTTATTTATTACTTCATCTTGTATATTCTTTAGTATTTCATTTATAGTATTTAATTCTTTTTCTGTTGTAACTTCTTCTAAAGTTCTATTTTCATCATTTATGTTATAGCAAGCTGAATATACTTTAATATTATTTTCTTCATCTTTTTCGTAATTTGTATATATTACATATACTTTATTTGTCTCAGATGATTCAAAGGTAAAAAGAATATCATTTTCAATTTCTAAACCTTCATCATTTTTTATAATTAATTTATCTGTCATAGTTATCTCCTTATCTTCCTTTTGAGTATATCGCCGCTGTTAAGTTATCTTTTCCTCCACTTATATATTTATCAACATAAGCTCCTTCTTCATATATTTTCTTTGATGAGTTATTTATATTAGCTGCATTTACTAAAGCAAGAGCTACATCATGTTTAGGGCTTGTGTTTGCTATAAACTTTATTTGTTCATCTGATAAGCAATCAGTAACTCCATCAGTAAATAGCATAAGCATATCATAACTATTATTATCCACTATACTAACTGAAGGATACACAGGCTCTTGAGAACCTATAGCTGCAGTTATTACATTAGCTTTAGTATGAAATCTCATATCATCTTTTTCTTTTATATCTCCATAATCATACATTCTTTGAACTAAAGAATGATCTTTAGTAACTTGATTAATATTACCACCCAAAATTGTATACGCTCTAGAATCACCTACATTAGCTATAACTGTTTTATTATTACATACTATTGATCCTGTAAAAGTAGAACCACATTTATATTGTCCATATTTATTATATAAGTCTGAACTAATTTTATTTATAGCAAAAGTAAAATCAGACGCTAAATCAACTTCATTATAGAAATAGTTTTTATCTAATGATTCAAACCATTTCATTATTTTAGTAACTACATAAGAACTAGCAAGTTCTCCTGAACTAGCTCCTCCCATACCATCAGCAACTACTAACATTTTAAAGTCATTAATCTCTGGATGATTAATTATAAGAACAGAATCTTCTTGGTTTTCTCTTTTTTTACCAATATCAGAAACTGCATATAAACTACCATCTAAACTATACTGACTTCTACTATTTTTTATTTGAGAACCAGATAGAATATCTTCTTTACATTTATTAACAGTATTATCGTTAATTCTAATATTTTCAATACCTTTAACTTCACTGAATTGTTTACTTATTATTTTATCAGCAACTTCTGTTTTAATATTTGCTAGTAAGTCTAAATAATAACCATTTTTTGTATATCTAACTTCAGCAAAAGATGAAGCAAGTTTACTTAAAATATTAGTATTTGTTTTTAAATAAAGTACTACATTTTTTTCTTGTTTATAAAGCATGTCAGCTATTGTCTTTGATAATGCTCCCTCTGGGATAGTTTGAGAAAACTCATTATTTTTTTCATAATAATAATCATAAAGTTTTCCAACTTTAATAGTTTGCTTAAGAATCTCTGTTATTAAAAAGTCTTTATTTAACTCACTAATCATATCTCTAGCGCCATTTTGTCTAGTAAATAGTCTAAAGTTAATATCTTTTTCTACTAAGCTTTGAAATATTTTCATAATATCAAATTCAGGATGAGCTTTTAATGTTTCTTTGCAAGCAAAATCTAGATTATTTAGAGTTATCATTATCATCTATCCTTTCAGCTTTAAGTTTCTCTATTTCTTCTGTAATATACTTTAAATCAACAGTATCATCTAGATCTTTTTTATTTAGTTCATCTTCTTTTATATTTTGATTTAGTTTATCTTCCATATAAATTACCTACCTTACTTTAATTGTATCATATAATACTTCTTTAATACCATAGTTATAGTATTCATCTTTAAAATATTTAGGATTTGTTGTCCAGTCAGTTAAAGTTTCAAGAGTTATTGATGAATATTTATAAACTAAAGATGCATTATTATTTATATAAGAGTTAGTTGAGAGTTTTCCTGTTATAGAACTAAATTTAAAACCATTAGCTAGTTCTGACATAAAATCAGCTGCCCCTCCATCATTACCTTCTCCTACTTCTTCTGCTTCAATGTCAAATAAAGTATAATTATTTATAGAAACTATTCTTTTAGCATAATTTCTTGATAATTCATTAAATTCATTTGATAAATTAGGGCAACCAGCATATATTACTCTTCCTTGACTATGCATATTAATATAAGCATAAGTATTTTTATAATGTTTAAGCATAAAATACATAGTTGCTTTTACTTCAGGTTCACTACCTAATTGTTTACCACCAAAATAAGTATTTTTATTAGTTGTTTTTTCAAATGAAACCATATTCATTAATTGTTTATTTTTATAATATGTTCCAGCATTTTGAGTAGGAAAGTTTCTATTTAAATCTATTCCATTAGCATTACTTTTTATATAGTTAAAGTTTATATCATCTTTGTTTTTATACAACCAAAGATTTTTATTATTTAAACTTTCTATTCCAAAATTATATATTTCATAACCATCAGGGTTTATAGTAGGTATAACAGCTATTTTAACGTTGTTTAATATATTCACTATACTTTTGTCACCTGATTCATAACTATTGACTAGCTCGCTTAAAAACTTTATTAAAATAAGAGTGTTGCCTACTTCAGCAGCATGAATATTAGCATCAACGAAAAATACATCTTTTCCTTTACCAACTTCAATACCATATATATTTCTATTATCTACTGAAGAACCAATATTTTCTAACTTGACAATATCACTATTATTTAATTTTAGTAATAGATCTTCTATTTCACTATAATGTAGTTTTTCTTCAAAATCATACTCCAGTTTAGTATATTTGTGTGTATTTTTTATATATTTTTCTTTTTTATTAAACAAATCTTTTATATCTTTAATATTCATACCAGTAGCAAATGTTTTCTTAATAACTTCAGGATCACTTTCACTAGTATTAACTATATCGTATTTATTAACAATAATATTTATATTAAAATATTCATTAATTTCATCTAAGTATACAATTATAATAGCAATAATTATAATTAGTAATAATAATATATTTTTAATTCTATGTTTTTTCTTCTTTCTATTCATTCTTAATCTCCTTTAATAT